>CAJWRP010000021.1 GCA_913046025.1 uncultured Chloroflexota bacterium | reverse complement strand
GAGACGACGGTCTCCTTCGGAGGGCTCGAGGCGTTGGACGTGTTCGTGCTCGACGACTCGACGATCACTTGCTCTTCGCCTCCTGGGGTGGACGGGGACGTCGTGGAGGTCATGGTCTCTAATCCACGCGGAGACGCCTTCTTCGACGGCTTCACCTACGCGGACACCTCCGACGACCCTGTCGTCACCAGCGTTGAGCCGAGCGTCGATCTCCCTGCAGGGGGGATCGCTGTCACTATCACAGGCAGTCAGTTCACAGAGGAAGAGGCAGGCGAAACGACGGTCCTCTTCGGAGAGACCCCCGCCTCAGACGCGGTCGTCGTGGACGACGCGACCATCCTCTGCTCAGCCCCGGCAGGTCTAGACAACACGACAGTGGCCATTACGGTCATCAATCCTCGCGGAGCCGCTGTGCTCGAGGATGCCTTCAGCTACCTCGACCCGAGCGATGATCCGATCCTGGACTCGATCGACCCGGTCGAGGGTCAGGCTGACGGGAACGAGGTGGTCACTCTTACGGGGTCCATGTTCACAGAGGCAGAGGCTGCTTCCGACATTGCCTGCACAACCTCGTCCGGCATCAAGGCGCCTCCTACTCGTGTGGAAGAGCCAGCGACGTTGATGATAGTCCGCACGCCTAATTCTTCATAAATACCCATTAAGAAAAACTCCCTGTTAACTTCTTACCACTTCCAAAACTGCCTCAGTCGTCTCGTAGTCGCGCCTGCCACCTCGCATGATCGGAGGCACAAGGTATATTGTGTCCAGCCCGGCAGAGGTGAAATCGTCCAAGACCTGCAAAGCTATGTCACGCCCGGGCCGACCCTTTTCCAGGTCGTCAGTAATCCATTGAGGTATGTTTCCGAAGGCGATGCCCTCAGGCACCATAACCTGAACTCCGTGGAAGACGGGTACGTTAATCGGCTCCCCGAATCGCTCCTCGAACCGCCTGTGGAACGCGAGTGGAGTTTCCGAAGTGAAGGTGGGTTGGGACATCAAGAACTGGGCGCCTGCCTGTATCTTCCTGTGGACCAGCAGAAGCTCTCGCTCCAAGTCCCGCGCCATGTCGATTGTTGCGCCGACGCATATCTTGGTTGGTTGGCGCAATTTCAGGCCCTTGAAGTCCAGACCAGCGTTCATGTTCGTAATCGACGTTATTAGCTGGCTGGGGGTGAAGTCGTTGACATCTTTGACCACCGTTAGGTCCCGCTCGGTGAAATCGTCGCCTTTGACAACGACCACGTTTTCCAGACCGTTGAGTTGCGCTCCCAGCAGCAGACTTTGAATCGCCAGCTTGTTCATATCCCTGGTGGCCAAAGTGAAGACAACGTCTTTCCCCGTATTGGCTTTGATCCACTGGGCAGCGAAGGCGGGGTTGACCCTGACGGAACGACCGGGATTGTACGCTATCGATATCCAGTCCACGTCTAGGTCGCGTGCAGGTTCCAGGAGGTCTGTGCCAGGTCCTCTGGGCGGAGAGAAGTCGCAGATAACCAGAGGTCTGCGTTGGGTCTTCTGATGGATGTCCGATATCAGTGCCATTTGGCCGCCAAACTCAATATGACAAAAATGACCAGGTAATTGAAGGGCTACCTCAATTTACCTGGTCATTCTAACTATCCATGTTGGATGCTTCAAGTTGGGAAGCGTGAAGCTAGTGGCGCAAGTGTGGAATTACTTCCAGCCAAGTCCGCCATTTTTAGCCGGGGTCAGTGAAACCCGATGGCCTTCGTTGCACTTGTATCGTTCTTCGCGGACCTCGCGTCGTTTGCCAGAGAGGGAGGACTGGTCCATCTGACACTTGCAGAAGGGACACGTCACGCCAAAGACGACTCGGTTTCGGACCCTGCGAAGCTGAACGTAGGTAAGAGTTTCCGTAAGAGAGGAAAAATCTCCAACGTAACGAAGAACGTACCGCGTGCCGGTGCTAAGGATGCTCTTCGGTTTATTTGCGTCTGTGGGCGGCGCGTACTCATAATCGACGTAGCCGCACTGTAGGCACTGTGGTTCGTCGTAGTTCATGCGAAGTTGAGATTCGCACCTGGGACAGACGGATTGGCGGGGCTTTGCTACCAATTCCGGTCCATAAATTCTGTACGGCTCAACTACCGGAGAGTAATAATTGCTGTGGTCACCTGCTGGACTTACCATAACTAGCCCTTCTTTCGGTCCCTTTGGTTTGGCTACCGCAGAACAGAGATTCTACAAATTGCCATATTGGTTGTCGTATATCCACGTTTGGTCTGAGCCTGTGGAATCGATACAAAGACACAGACACGTGTGATTCATTACAGGCAAGTACCTTTAGTCGAAGAGATACCTGTCTGCCACTTATTATTGGACTATTCTTATAGAAATATAAAAATTAGTCAAGGGTGAAGTAACGAATAATTGATGGCGTTTCCTCTTGACAGGATCTTTCCAAAGGGGTCAGTGCGAGTGACCTTTTGGTCTGTTTCGGATGGTTACCACGTAAATGCCCAAAACTAAGCTAAATATTGTAAAAAGATAATATTAACTTAAGATACTGTTTATCAAATCTCTCAATACTCTTGAGTGATGATGGGCGGTGACCGTACTAGGTAAGCAGTATTTCGGATCCATCGTAATTGACACCTTCGGTGGTTCTTAATACTATCTGCGGTGGTGTTATTCGCTTTGGTGACTCATTTAAACCAGTTACTTTTCGCCGCCAAAAGACCTGTCAAAAATGGGACTATGCGAAATTGAATCACTAGTGCTGCTATAAGTGATCACGCTGCCCCGTTTTCCTAACTGACTCATGTTTATGGACAAATCCTTGCAAACCACTTCGCTTAGTAGAACAATGGGAAGGAACTTAAATTTACTTCAGGTCAATCGGGTCTATTTAATTGTTAGTCAGCCGATAAACAGAGACGCATTTTGCAGGTAATTACTAGTCATTAGATTGGCCTCTTAAGGCGTTAAAATCGCTGATGCTTTGTCGAAAGAAAAGCCGAATGTAGAGAAGAGGACTGAATGGGCATCAAGATTATCGTGTGCGTGAAACAGGTTATGGATCCTGAAACGCCAGCTTCGGCATTTAAGGTAGACCCAGACTCTAATAAAGTCATACCTGCCCAAGGGATTCCTCCAGTCGTCAATGGTTTTGACGAGAACGCTGTTGAGGCTGCACTACGTCTAAAAGATAACGGTGATGTGGATAAGATTACCGTTATATCTGTTGGCAACAACTTCTTCATGGATGTTATGAAGAAGCCACTTTCTATGGGGGCGGATGAGCTCATTCTTGTTCAAGACGAATCAGTCTCTGAACTGGATGCTTTTGCCACCGCAATCGCTTTAGCCAAGACCATAAAGCATGTCGGTGAGTACGACCTGATCCTTTGTGGCAGGCAGGCCTCCGACTGGGATCAGGCACATGTTGCCATGGGTGTTGCGGAGTTGCTTAATTTGCCCTGCATATCGTTAGCTCAGAAGCTTGATGTGGCTGACGGCTGCATAACAGTTCAACGATCCCTTACGGACGGATACGAGGTCGTTGAGACAAAACTTCCTGTAGTTGTTACCGTAACCAACGAGTTAGGGGAACCAAGGTATCCCAATCTGCGCGGCATCATGCAGGCCAGTCGGAAGACGCCGACGATATTGTCGCCTGCAGATCTCAGTCTGGATGCCGACGTGTTGGCACCCAAGCTTACCCTGACCGAGCTTTTTGTCCCTGTCAGCGATAAGCAAGTAGAGATAATAGAAGGCGAAGATGAGGCAGACGCAGGCCGTAAGTTGGCGCTGCGTCTACGAGAAGAAAAACTGATTTAATGGAGTAACCATGGGTGGAATTCTAGTATTCGGAGAGCTACGCCCGGACGGCCTGCAATCGATTACGGCTGAGTTGCTGGCCGCAGCCCGCAGCTTGAGCGAAAGTTCAGGGGATGAGATAGCTGTCGCTCTGCTGGGAAGCGGGGCAGATGCCGTCTCGCAAGAGGCTATTTCTCTTGGCGCTGACAAGGTCTACTCAGTGCAAGACCCTCTCTTAGAAGATGTGCAAATAGAAGCTCAATTGGCTGCTTTTGAGGCTGTTTGCGTACAGGCGCAGCCTTTTGTTGTGCTGGTTGGACGAACCCACCTTGGTCGAGATATTGGTCCGCGGCTGGCTTTCCGACTGGGCGTTGGCGTGGCGCAGGACTGCTTGGAAGTCGCTGTGGATTCTGGAACTGGCCGACTGATTGCGACTCGCCCCGTCTATGGCGGAAACGCCTTGGCCAGGTTCACATTCCCAGGCGACGGCCCACAGGTCGTAGTACTTCGGCCGAAAGCTGTAGAACCGTTCGAGGCCGATTCATCCCGTACTGGAGAAGTCGTGACAATGCAACCGGGCCTGGACGCGTCGATAGTTAAGGCACGGCTGGTGGAGACAGTTAGGCAGGAGTCTGAAGGTGTACGCCTGGAAGACGCGCCTGTTGTAATTGGTGGTGGCCGAGGGATAGGCGGAGCCGAGGCCTTCGAGATGTTGGAAGAGTTGGCTCGTATTATGGGAGGCGCTGTTGGTGCATCCCGCGCCGTGTGCGATGCCGGTTGGATTGACCACAGCTATCAGGTTGGTCTCACGGGCAAGACA
Organism: uncultured Chloroflexota bacterium; assembly: GCA_913046025.1. Next base: position 7,606 of record CAJWRP010000021.1, on the reverse strand, counting down.
ATAACCCCCGATATTTACATTACCGTGGGCATATCTGGAGCTAGTCAGCATATGGCTGGCTGTTCTGCATCGAAGAATATAGTGGCCATTAACCGCGATGCAGATGCCAATATTTTTAAGGCGTCTACCTACGGAGTAGTCGGCGACTGGAAAAACGTGTTACCTTCTTTCTTAGAGACGGTTCGAGAACTAGTTCATTCGTAGTCGGCGCCAGTTATCAGAGAGCACTAAGAGGTTAATATGGACAGTGATTTCGTCTTTGACCTTGACGAAATAATGAATACCATAACTACGGCTGAGGTAATGTCGATTTTTTTTCCGACATTTCGAAAATCCGTGATCATCGATATAAGGACCAGTTCTGATGAACGGCCAATGGTGAAGGTCATGCCTATGGTCGCTTCACCGCAGGAGAGGTTGCGTAGCATTAGGCGACTTCGCCCAGGATTCCCTCGTGTGCATAACCTGACGGTCGTGCCTTGGCCGAGATATGTGGACAGCCTGGTTACTCTTGGCCTGTGGGAGCGCATCGTTCGCAGGTTCCGGGAGAATAACGATGAGGAAATGGTTCAGCGCTGCGAAGAAGTTCTCTCTGAACTAAAGCGCCTGGAAAAAGAAGAGATGGTTGCAGTTATCCGCGGCGAGAACTACCAGACTATCTGGTCAGCAAATGGAGAATAGACTGGTAGGTTGTCCAGTTGGAATGATACAAATAGAAAATGGCCTGCCTAAGTAGGCAGGCCATTCTTTTTGCCTTCTCAGGTAAGAGCTAGATGCCTAGGCTCTGCTAATCTCACGCTCTTTGGACTCCTGGATGACACCTTCAACAAGATGGCCTGGAACCTGTTCGTAGTGGTCGAATTCCATCGTGAATGTGCCCTGACCCTGTGTCATAGATCGAAGATCCGTGGCGTACCGGAGCAATTCCGCCTGCGGTACCTCGGCCTCCACCAGGGTCTCCCCGTCGCCCTGAGGCATCATGCCCTGAATTCGACCTCGCTTTGCGTTAAGGTCACCAATGATGTCTCCGGCGAACTCATCAGGCAACGTGACCTGTATACGCATGACGGGCTCAAGTAGCACGGGATTGGCCTTCTGGACACCCAGCACTAGTGCGTGGGAACCCGCAATCTCGAAACAGATGCCCGATGAGTCAACGGTGTGGAAGCTTCCGTCGAATAGAGTAGCCTTTACATCGACGATGGGATAGCCTGCGATGGCTCCATCTTCCATGGCCTTGGCTACGCCCTTTTCCACAGAAGGTATGTACTCTCGAGGGACCGAACCGCCGACCACGGTCTGCGCGAATTCGAATCCTGCACCTCTCTCCAGAGGTTCGATTTCTAGTTTTACGTGACCGTATTGGCCATGTCCGCCGGACTGCTTCTTGTGCCTGTACTCCACCTTCGCAGTGCCAGCAACGGTTTCCTTGTATGGCACCTTTGGAAATTCAAGAACCATTTCAGACCCGAACTTGCGCTTCATCTTCTCAATGGCAATCTCCACGTGGGTGTCGCCTAGTCCACCGATAAGCACCTCAAGAGTATTGGGCTCACGGGTGACCGAAAGGCTTGGGTCCTCTTCTACAATTCGCGCCAAGGAGCTCGTCATCTTGTCGACGTCGGCCTGCGATTTTGGGAAAACCGCCATCTGATAAAGGGGCAGAGAGAACTCGGGCCCACCAAGGGTCATCTGGTTTTCTTTCGTACACAGGGTGTGCCCGGTTAACACAGAGTTAAGTTTTGGAGTGGCGCCGATGTCTCCGGTGGCGAGGTCAGTAACGGCCTCCTGCTCTTTGCCGTTCATCACGAAGACCTGTCCGATTCGTTCGGCCTCTGTAGAATTGGCATCGATTAGTTGGGAGTCGCTGGCAAAGTTTCCACTGTAGACACGGAAGTAAGATAGCTTTCCAACAAATGGATCGGCGGCCGTTTTAAATACAAGAGCTGCAAGAGGGCCGTCGTTCTTAGGAGGGAGAGAGGTCTCGCCGTCTTCAGACATGGCCAGAACTGGCCCGACGTCTTCCGGACTTGGAAGGAAGTCCACTATTGCATCTAACACATCGCTGGTTCCCATCTGGGCAGTGGTCGCGCCAATCATTACTGGTACTATAAGTCCCGCTGAAATTCCCTGCTTTAGCCCAGAGATCAGTTCAGATTGTGATATATCTTCCCCTTCCAGGTACTTGTTTGCAAGTTCGTCATCTGCTTCGGCCACGGCTTCAAGCAGACGCTCGCGGGCGGCAACTACCATGTCAGCCATGTCGCCTGGAGCTTCTGCCGCAGAGTCGAGCAGATTGACTATGCCGGAGAAGTCGGACTCGGCTCCAATGGGTAATTGTATGGGCACACACTGGCGCCCGAACCGTTCGGTGATGGAGTCCATAACACGATCAAAGTCGGCGTTTTCGCGGTCCATTTTGCTTATGTATACTAGACGAGGCAGATCCTTCTCATTGGCCATCTTCCACATTTGTGAAGTTCCTACTTCAATACCGGAAGGGCAGGCCACGACAATGATGGCTGCGTCCGCAACCTGTATTGCCGAAATCACCTCTCCTCGGAAGTCAGCGTAACCCGGCGTATCCAGAAGGTTAATTTTGTTATTTCGCCACGGACATGTGATCACAGAGGTTTGAACGCTGCCATGGCGGCGCCCCTCCTCAGGTTCGAAATCCGAGATCGTCGTACCTTCTTCCACAGAGCCGAGCCGTGTTGTCACACCTGCTGTGTGCAACATCGCTTCGGAAAGTATAGTCTTGCCGGCACCACTGTGTGATATAAGAATGACGTTTCGCAACTTGTCAGTGCTAAATTTGGGCATGCTTACTCTCCTCTCTCCGGTAATTTGGCCTCATTCTAGTTAAAGCATCTCAATCACGCAATAGGTGGCTGTTTCCCCCTTTACAGAGGCGCTACTAGCCTAAGAAATATAGGTCGTTTTGTATTTCGCTAGGTAAACCGGCGGGCACAGGACTGGCACGTTACGTTTGGTTACGTAATTAGAGCGGTATTTTTTGGGTAAACGTCTCAGCCGATCACTACTGTTGTCGTTGACCGTGCCTAGCTTGGGCCGATAAAGTTAAGGTGTGTGGAAGGTTTCATCGCTGCACGGTTTTTCTTATTTCTGAATTGAAGGTGTTGCATGATTGGATTTATCGGAGGAACGGGCCCAGAAGGCAGAGGGCTGGCGTTGCGGTTTGCCCTGGCAGGCGAGAAAGTCCTTATTGGGTCAAGAGACGCAGGTCGAGCAAAAGAGGCGGCTAAGAGCCTGGCGAATGATGCGCCAGCAGGCTCCGTAGAGGGCAAGGCTAACGAAGATGTGGCCCAAGAATCGGATATGGTATTCATTGCCGTTCCATACACGGCGCAACGTCCCACGCTGGAAGGATTAAAAACACAGCTCGATGGCAAACTAATAGTTAACGTTATAGCGCCGTTGGCATTCGAAAAAGGAAGGGCTAGTGCGGTGAGAGTGGAAGCTGGTTCTGCCGCTGAGGAGGCGAAGGAGATACTGCCAACCTCCCGGATGGTGGCAGCGTTCCACAACATAAGCGCACAAGAGCTACTGGTCCCTGAGCTGTCCCTGGAAACCGACGTGATTGTGTGTTCAGACGATGCTGAGGCCAAGCAGAAGGTGATGGCTCTGGCAGAAACCATCTCCGGCGTCAGGGCGGTGGATGGCGGAGGCCTAACCAACGCCCGCTACATCGAGGACCTGACGGCGCTTTTGCTGAACATTAATAGAATCTATAAGGCCCATTCCATGATCAAAATAGTAGGCATCTAAAAAGCAGACATACGATGGAGAGCTAAATGGCCATTCTGGGCCTGATTCTTGGCGTTCTTGGAGTGATGGCAGGGCCGGTTGTGCCCTTCGAACCAGAGCACACCCAGGTCTCGGGGAGCATCCAGGTGCTATCCACCTCCCACGTCGTCGACTTTCCATCTGGCGTCGCTCTGAGCCTGCAGCTCCGCTCCGCAGCTGATATTTCTGATATCCAGGTCTTTTACAGGCTAGGCAACCAGACGGTCACTTCGTATGGGTATCCAGACTTCCAACCCGGGTCACTGGTGGACACGAGTTTCGAGCTGCGAACTGACGGTGATGATTTTCTTCCTCAGGGCATCGTTATCCGGTACAGGTACGTCATCACAGATACAACTGGACAAAAACTGGAGACAGAGGAGTATTCGGTAGAGTATCTGGACACCTCGAAGAGTTGGCAAAGGCTGCAAGTTGGCGACATGGACCTGCTGTTTCATGATCGAGATTATGAAGGCGTGGAGAGTGTTGCGGAGGACGTGACCAAAAGTCTGCGTGATGTGAAGCAGTTGTTGGGCGTGACGGCCATCAAGCCACAGAAGGCCGTAATTCTTAACGGCGAGCGCGAAGCCCAGGCCAGCTTCCCGCCAATTAGTCAGACGACCAGCGATAGGCACGTCTACGGAGGCTTTGCTTTTGGCGATCTAGACGTCTTTGTGTTGGCTGACCTGGACAGGGACGGCATGGTCCATGAGATGACTCATCTGTACATGGACGAGGTCCTCTCTGCCCCACGCTCCCGCATTCCTGCGTGGCTTAACGAAGGCCTGGCCATGTACTTCGAGGATGGAGATAAGGGCAGGCGGCGCACGGTTTCGAGAGCGTTGATTTCAGGTAATCTGTTGCCGATTAGGTCCATGGGACGCGTGCCGGGCCGACCCGCAGATGTTAGCCTGTTCTATGCGCAGTCATCGAGCATCGTTAGCTATCTCATGGACAGCTACGATGATGACAGCATGGTCGATCTGCTAAATTTCCTGAGTCAAGGAAGGCCGTTCGATCCCGCCTTTGAGGCCAGCTATGGCTTCGATGTGGAGGAATTGGACCGCCAATGGAGGGCCAGCGTCAGGCGCGGTGCTGCCATATCAGCTCTGCCCGATCCCGGCACGATTGGGACCTCCGTCATCATAGCGGGAGCCATGGCCTTCGCAATGTTGGTGATTCTCGTCCGCAGAATTCGAGGCGTGAGCGCTTCCGATGACGATGATGTGGAATTTGAACAGTAAGAGTTTAGATTAACAAATTAGGTGCAATGCCCGACTTATTTTTTTTCTTGTGCTAGAATGGCTCGAAATCAGCACTATTTTCTTTCTAATTAGAGATTATTAATGCGGTTACGCGTCTTAGGCGCCCATAATATGGAGAGCAGGGATACCCGTATGGAATCCCATCTCATCGACGATGTGTTGGCATTGGACGCTGGCGGCCTCACCCGGGCCCTGACCTTCGATGAGCAGAAGCGAATACGCGCAATTATTCTTTCTCATCGCCATTTCGACCACGTCAAGGATCTGCTTCCCTTAGGCATAGCCATGCGAACTAGTGGCGTCACCGTGGAAATCTATGCCATTCAGGATACGGTCGACTTTGTGAAGTCCAAATTGCTGGATGGTAGCCTGTTCCCCGATTTCTTGGGATTACCTTCGGCAGAGAATCCTGTATTTCGAATGAATGTCGTGGAATTTAACAAAGAATTCAAGGTATTGGACTATACAGCTATGGCCGTTCCTGTACCCCATGCAGTGCCGGCAGCCGGATTTCAGATAACCTCTGGCGATAAGAAGCTCTTTTATACAGGCGACACAGGGAGAGGCGTGGCAGATAATTGGCCGAACCTCTCACCAGATGTCCTGCTAACAGAAGTTACTTTTGGCAACGAGATGGAGAAGACTGCCGATCATGTCGGCCATCTGACCCCCACATTGCTAAGAGAGGCGCTGGATAAGTTTAAGAAGCAGCACGACTACATCCCAAGGGTCATTATCTCCCACATGAATCCTCCGTGGGAAAGGAAGATACGGCAAGAGCTGAAGGAGATCACGAAAGAAATCGGTGTTGAATTCCAGGTAGCTGACGCCGACGCTGTTTTCGATCTTTAGAGCTTAGCTCGCCAGGAATGCCGCCGGGGTTCCACTGATAAGCCGCCTAATCGGCGTAGCATCCGCCATTACAAAAAGAAGGTGCGCTTCATGGTCCGCAAGACGATTTTCGTGTATGACGACTCCCTTTCCAGGCACACCCTCAGTGATACCCACCCTATGAAGCCCGAGCGGCTCCGCTACACTTACGAACTACTCGACTCTTACAACGCTTTTGCCCCTGAAAACTCGCTTCTGGTTCCTCCACGTTCCGCTACTGAAGAAGAGATTTTGCAGTTTCACTCTCGGGATTACTTGGAGGAAGTGAAAAAATTAAGCAGTGGCGACCTGTTTTCACCAAGCCCGCAGTTTAACTTTGGATCTGGTGACAACCCTCCGTATTCAGGAATGTACGAGGCTTCGACTAGGTCGACTGGCGCCTCCATGACAGCCGTAGAGGCCTTACTCTCCAATGAGGCTGATGCGGCCTTTAGCATTTCGGGAGGGCTGCACCATGCAATGCCAGGCTACACGTACGGCTTCTGCATATTTAACGACCCTGTCATTGCAATTCAGCGTCTCGTGCAAGAGGGCCTGAAGGTAGCGTACGTGGACATCGATTGCCATCACGGCGACGGAGTCCAGCATGCCTTCTACGACACGGATGCTGTGCTCACGATCTCCATGCACGAGTCTGGTAAATTTCTTTTTCCCGGAACGGGTTTTCCCGAGGAAATCGGGGAGGGTAAAGGCAGGGGATACGCCGTAAATGTACCCCTATACCCATACACCTCTGACGATGTTTACCTCTGGGCTTTTAAGGAAATTGTTGAGCCGTTGGTTGAAAGATTTCGCCCGGATGTTCTGGTCACCCAGTTGGGCATCGACTCTCATTTTCTCGATCCGATTACCCATATGGCTCTGACGACCCAGGGACACAACGCTGTTGTGGCCGCGTGCGCTGATATGGGCATTCCCAAGTGGCTGGCACTAGGCGGTGGAGGCTACGATTTGCAAGCCGTCGCCAGGGCTTGGACTCTTGATTACGCAGTCATGTCGGGTCAGGTGTTCGCGGACGAAATCCCCCACGCCTATCAGTCCAGCTTTCAGGTCGAGACCTTACGGGACCAAAAGGAACTGCCTATACAGGATACGGTGGTGAACGACACCAGGAAATTTGCCGAGGAAAGTGTTAAAGCAGTGCAGAGCCTTATCTTTCCGACCCACGGCATCTCAACCGTCTAGGCTTTGCCTGATTCGAGGGCGCTAAAAAGCACATGACTCCGGAAGCGGACCCTGGCTTTCAGCGTCGGCCGCGAAGGCCGATTCCAACGTAACTTCCTCGAACCCCTCGTCCACGGTGCCTCGCATTGCCACGCCGCCGTAACCAGACGCGTTCATGTGTGCTCTGACTATGACGGTCTGCCCTGGTTCTATCTCGACGGGGCTGCCAGACCTCTGGAACGGCTGCTCTTCGGTATGGCTATGGGCCAGCACCCGCCAGTATATGAGGTCGCCTTCCTCCGACAGTACCTCCCACCAGTCGGCGTATTGAGTGCAGCCGGTATCGGGACTGCTGATCGTTACTGAGAAGGAATACGTTCCGTCGGGACCTCTGGCGCTTACATCTGTCACGTCAGCGAATATTTTTTCGTTGGTTTCGTTGCTCGCGTCCTCGGTTACCTGGGTGATTTCAGGACTTG
>CAJWRP010000020.1 GCA_913046025.1 uncultured Chloroflexota bacterium | reverse complement strand
GGCATGTCGCAGGCGACGACAAACGCCCACTGCGAATCAGCAGCGGAAAGACCAGTGAAGATGCCCCCCAGCGAACCTCCATCAGGATATAGGTCGACAGCAGTCCTGTAAGGCAGGCCGACGGTTTCAGGGGAGATAGGAAGCGCCGATGCCTGCTCCTGGTCGTTGACTACGAAAACCAGGTCGCCTGTGACTTGTGAGAGGCGGCTAATGACGCGGCGAATCATGGGCTCGCCCTGAAACGGCTCAAGAGCCTTGGCTCGGCCGAGACGCCTGCTTCTGCCGCCTGCGAGAATTATGCCTGAAGCTTTTAGTTGCATGCTCATGCGATAACCTCTTTTGGAAATCGTAGCATACTAATCCCAACCACCGTTAGGGAATTTCGGCAATGACTTTGCCCATGGACGTGGTGTCATAGCCTCCCAGTGCGTCTACCGCATTTCTGAATTCGTTGCTTCGAATCATCTCTAACACGGGTCTAAGTTTTTCGCCTTCAAAAAACTCTTTTGGAATGATGAGGTCGTACTGCTCGGATAGGAGCGGCACGAAGTCCATGTCCATGGCGTTGGCGGCGGAGAGAATGCCCAGTCCAGTGTCCGCACGGCCACCGGCGACCGCTGCCGCCACTGCTAGATGAGTGAAGTCCTCTCGGTCGTAGCCGTCTATCTCCTCAGGGCTTAAGCCCATCTCCTTCAGCTTGAAATCCAGCAGGACCCTCGTCCCTGAGCCCCGCTGCCGGTTAATGAAAGAGACGCTGTTACTGGCCAGGTCTTCCAGAGATTTGATGTCTTTAGGATTTCCCTTGGGCACGATCAGGCCCTGGACCCTGTGAACTAGGTTCATAACAACGATCTCGTGACCAGGCAGGTATTGTCGGACGTACGAAATATTGTATTCACCAGTCTCTTCATCCAGCAGATGAGAGCCCGCCATATGGGCTTCGCCTCGCGCCAGGGCCGTTATGCCGCCCAAGCTGCCCACGTTGGATGAGGCCAGAGAAAGACCAGTCTGACCCTTGCTAAGGTGACTGGACAGCAGATCGAGGGTAAGATCGTGGCTGCCGATAGCCACTATGGTTCCTTCCACATCATTCATGCTTCGGAGCAGTTCCACCTCCGCTTCGTAACCGGCGTCGAAGCCTTCTGAGAAGTGAGGTATCTTCACTATTCCGTCGGCTCGAACCAGGGACGTTATGACGCCTGCACCTCGCTGTAGAGGCGTGGCCACCAGTCGCTCGCCCACGCGGCCCAGTCGCACCCGCAAGAACTCGTCTTCGCCCATTGGCGACAGCACCTTGCGAGTGACAACGGCGGTGGTCCTATCGCGGGCTGCTGGACCAGCGCCCAGCTTTATCTCGACGACAGGCTTCAAGAAAAGCTCGCAAGTCAGGGCTGCCGATACTGCGTATCCGGGGATGCCCAAAATCGGCTTGCCATTCACAATGCCCAGAACAACAGGATGGCCAGGTCTTATGGCCACGCCGTGTACGAGCAAGTCCCCGAGTTCTTCAACAAGGTGGGCCGTGTAGTCTTCCGACCCTGCCGACGAGCCTGCATTAACCACCACGATGTCATACGCTTTGCTGGCGTCGAATATGACCGATTTCAGGCGCTCATAATCGTCTGGCACTGAAGAGAAGCGGGTTGGTTGTGCGCCCCACTCTTCGGCCATTCCTGCCAGCACAAGGCTGTTGAACTCGATGATGTCACCCGGTTTGATGGTGTCGCCGACGTTCACCAGTTCGCTGCCTGTGGGAATGATGGCTACCCTCGGGGAGCGTCTGACAGCAAGCTCACTGAGCCCCGCTGCCGCGCATGCTCCCAGGTCTACGGGGCGCATGATGTGGTTCTCTGGCAGGACCAGTTCTGTGGCTACGATGTCCTCGCCCAGAGGCCGCACGTGCTGGTATGGCGCTGCAGGATCCTGGATTTCTATGGTGGAGCTGTCTATCTCATGGACTACCTCAACCATGATGACGGCGTTGAAGCCATCAGGCATGGGGTCTCCGGTGTCCACCCAAACGGCCTGTTCGTCCACGGTCAAACGTAGCGGCGAAGTCTCCGTCGCGCCGACCGTCTCTGAGGCGCGAACCGCAATGCCGTCCATGGCAGCTGCGTCATAATGTGGAGACGAAATCTTGGCCCAGACGGGATCTGCCGTGACTCGCCCTCGGGCGTCCTGTAAAGGTACTGTTTCCGAATCCATGCGGCCCAGGGCACCTGCAGATCCCAGCGCGTCGCGGAACTTGCCCCACGCTTCGTCGAGAGGAATGTCGCTGAGGAAGTAGTTTCGTCCGTGTCGATTCATTTAGCCAGCCTTAACTCCAAGTATCAAATTGCAGAAGCCGTTCAGATCTCATTCTTCGCCTCCACGATTTCATTACTTACAGGAGTGACAGCGTTAATCAGATCAGCGGTAAATGTGCGCCGAATTTCATTGTCTTTTGTCTCCCTGCCTTGGATAAGCCGCAGTGCAAGTGTTCAATATATTCTGACCGAGACCTCTTCGCCCGCGTAGAGGCCGCCCTTTTCCAGCGGTATTCTGACAACCCCGTCGGCGTGAACCAGAGTGTATATAAGATTTGATTTGCCGAACACAGGCTTTGCTTGTAGGATGCCGTTCTCTTCAAACAGTCGGACCTGCACGTAATCTTCTTTGCCCGCTTGCGACGGTATGTCTCGCGTTAACGTCGCCTTCGACGTGGGCAGCGTTGGTAAGTTTGTGCAACCGCTCATGTGGTAAATCGTTGGTCTCACAGTGAGGTCGAAAACGACCATAGCCGAAACTGGGTTGCCAGGCAGGCCAATCAGTGGTTTGCCCTTCGCCAGTCCGATAATGGTTGGTTTGCCGGGCCTGATGGAGATTCCGTGAGCAAATATTTTGGAACCGTCTAGGCTTTCAAATACCGATGCCGTCATGTCGCGACTGCTGACTGAGCTTCCTGCCGAGAAGACGACAATGTCCCCTTTGTCCATAGCCTCGGCCGCTGCTGTTTTTTGCGCTTCGAAGTCGTCCTCAACCATAGCTATGGGGACTGGTATGCCGCCGCAGTTGGTGACCAGTCCGGCGATTGTGAACGTGTTAATGTCACGTATCTGACCTGGGCCAGGCTTCTTGTCCGGGGTTACCAGTTCATCTCCTGTAGACACGATCGCCACCCGAGGTCTTCTGGCCATTTGGACAGATTGCAGACCCAGGGCCAGCATTCCGCCGATGTCCTGAGGTCTGATTACGTGGCCTTGCGGAAGCACCTGGTCACCTTGCCGGACATCCTCGCCGATCTGAACCACGTTCTCGCCCGGAGCGACAGGCCGAAGCACCTCGATGGTTTTGTTGTCTACTCGCTGCGTGCGTTCGATCATGACAACGGCGTCTGCATCTCCGGCCAGCATGCCACCTGTGTATGCCACCGCAGCTTGACCGGTCGCCAGCGTCAGGCTGGTCGCCTGGCCCATAAGTACTTCGCCGATCACTTCGATGTAAGCTGGCATGCCTTCGGATGCACCGAATGTATCCCTGGCTCGTACTGAAAAGCCATCCATGGTTGATCTGGCGAAAGCAGGAAGGTCTTCAGGAGAAGTTACGTCGTTGGCCGTCACTCGTCCCAGGGAATCGGCCGTATCGACAGTATCCCGCCCTATGTTGACTGGCAGGTGCTTTTTCAGCAGCTGAAATGCCTGGTCAGGTGCGACTACGTTAAAGAATTCAGGCATGAGTACCTTTTGGAAGCATTCTTACGTGTAATGTACACCAATTCGTCATCAGATATGAAAACCGGTTGGCGTTCATTCTGTTGATAAATGCAAGGGGCGCGGTAAAACCGCGCCCTAATTAATTACTTAAATAACCCTAGCTACTTAAAGACCCAAGATGTTGCCCTTTTCATCCACGTCCAGAGAGCGAGGCGAACCAGGTAGCCCCGGCATCGTCATTATGTTGCCAGCAATGGGGTAGATGAATCCGGCTCCGACTGACGCACGAATATCAGATACTTCAAAAGTATAGTCTGACGGACGGCCCCGCAGCCGAGGGTTGTGGGATATGGACAGGTGCGTCTTCGCCATGCACACGGGCATGCTGCCCCAGCCCAGCTCCTCGTACTTCCGAAGCTGCCTGCGTGCCCCCGGTGCCCAAGAGACATCCTTGGCGTTATAGACGGTTTTGGCCAGAGCGAGGACCTTGTCCTGAATGGAGGCGTCCTCCGGGTATGTGTAGGTAATCTTGGGCGCGTCGCCCTTGGTTGCTTCCATAACGGCTTCGGCCAGTTCCACACCACCTGCGCCGCCCTCTGTGAACACGCGACTCTCCACCGCTGCGAAAGCACCTGCCTCCTGGCAGCCCTGCTTTACAATGGCCAGCTCGTCTGCCGTGTCCGTAGGGAACTTGTTCATGGCAACAACCACGGGCAGCCCAAACCCCTTGATCATGCCAATCAGATGAACCAAGTTGTCCATGCCTTTGCGAACGGCATCTTCGTTTGGAGTGGCTAGCTCGCTTCGCCTGACTCCGCCGTGGGACTTGAGGGCACGAATGGATGCCACTATGACTGCACCACTAGGCTCCAGCCCACTGAAGCGAGCCTTGATATGCATGAACTTCTCGAAGCCAAGGTCTGCGCCAAAGCCAGCCTCGGTCAGGACGTAGTCGGCGTAGCTCAGAGCAATCTTGTCGCCCAGCACGGAGCTGCAGCCGTGGGCAATATTCCCGAAGGGTCCGGCGTGCATAATCACCGCCTGGCCTTCGGTAGTCTGAACAATGTTGGGAAGAATAGCCGTTCGCAGCAGCGACATCATGGATCCGACGGCGTTTACATCGTCGGCTGTAACAGGCTGGCCGTCTTCGGTGAAACCGACGACCATCTTGCTCAGGCGCTCTCTCAGATTCTCAAGGCCCGTACAAAGCGCCAGTACGGCCATTATCTCCGAAGCGGTGACGATGTCGAAGCCAGACTCGCGCATGGGAGCGTTAGGTGTTCCGCCCACACCAGTAACGATGGAGCGTAGGGCGCGGTCCTCCACATCTGTAACGCGGCGCCAGGTAATGCCGGTGGCGCCGAATCCGGGAATCGTGCCTCGCTGTGCCACGTTGTCGGTAAGGGCTGCCAGCAGGTTGTGAGCAGAGCCGACAGCGTGCGCGTCGCCTGTGAAGTGGATGTTCACCTCATCATCAGGCTCGATCAGCGCCAGGCCGCCACCACTTCCTCCGCCCTTGATTCCGAAGATAGGCCCTAGGGAGGGCTCTCGCAGGGTGGCCACAACGTTCTTGCCAAGCCTGCCAAAACCCTGGGTCATGCCCACCACAGTAGTGGTCTTGCCTTCGCCGGCTGGGGTAGGCGTAATGCCGGTTACAACGATTAGTTTGCCTCGGCTCCCACCATCTTTAATGGCATCCAGCGGAATCTTTGCCTTGTAGTGACCGTAGGGAATGATGGTATTTGCACCTAGTCCCAGGTCCGCTGCTACATCCGCAATTGGTCGCATCTAGTCAGCCTCCGATAAACAATAGCCCCGTTTGCACCTGATTTGTGCACCAAAACCTTGAACAGAGCCGCCTTAAAATTTTGCCAAAATAGCCTAAAATAGCCTCAGGAATTGTAGCACAAGGGCCAGACGCTGGGCCAAGCATGATACCGGAGGCGCTAGTGACGCAACAGACGCACTCAAATGGAACTTGTCTGGCATGTAGGAGAGAAGTTCTCCGCCATCTGCGAGTACCTAGTACCTCTTCTATATTCCTGTAAATTGCGGGATCTGTAGTGGCGGCTAGTTCCAGTTAATTACCACCTTGCCAGTGGTTCCGCCGTTGAACAGCTCGTATGCTTCTCTGGCTTCGCCTAGAGTAAACCGGTTGGTAATGATGCTATCTAGCGGTATGTCTCGCTCAACGATCCAGTTGGCAAGTTCTTCCAAGATCACGGTGCTGAACGTCCACGAACCGTGCAGGGTGAGCTGACGGTGAATGATGTCAGGCGACGGTTCAAGGTTCATAGTGCCGCCCTCACCGACCAGACAGGTCCTTCCCCAGATGCGCGCGCTGCGAATGGCGTTGGCACGAACCTCGTTGATGCCCGTGGCGTCCAGTGTGGCATCTGCACCCCTGCCGCTTGTCATTTCGTAAATAGCCTCTACTGGATCCACTGCATTGGGATCGATGGACTTCCATGCACCGGAGGCCTCAGCCAGTTTGCGTCGCTCTGGTATTGGGTCGATAGCGATGACACGTGCTCCCATGTGGGCTCCGAGAAACGTACCGCTTAGGCCCACCGGCCCTTGTCCGAAGACAGCCAACACGTCGCGGCCGGAGACGTCCAGCCGACGTAGGGCCTGGTAGGCGGTGCCCGTTCCGCAGGCAATGGCCGCGCCCTCCTCGAAGCTGACGCCCTCGTGAAGCGGCACGCACATGTACTCCTCTATTAGCTCGTAGTCGGCGTTGCCGCCATGCGCGCCAGAGCCGTAGACTTTCTGGTGGTCGCTCTGGCATAGCTGCGTCCAGCCAGTCTGGCAGAACTCGCACTTCTGGCAACCACTGTAGTGATGGACCATTATTCGGTCGCCGACTTTTACACTGGTGACGCCCGCGCCAAGCTCTGCGATCTCACCGCATGGTTCGTGGCCGGAGATTACCTGTGTTCGAGGACCTAACTGATCGGAGGTCGATCGGTATGGTCTCAGATCGCTGCCACACAGCCCAGACGAACGCATCTTTACCACAACCTGTCCCGGCCCTGGGGTAGGGTCAGGAAACTCTTTTATCTCCAGTTTGCTATCTCCCGTGAATACTACGCCTCGCATGTGATACCTCCTGAAAGTCGTTTTTAGCCCTTAATTGCCAAAACTGCCAAAGATTGAATTGCCGCCCGCCGCCGGTGGTTCGACAGGCTCACCACGAGCGACATTTTTCCGAACTCGTTTGTCCTGAGTGCCGATTTTATCGAGCATCCTCGACCGAGTCGGGACCCGTCGAAGCCCATGAATTGACACGCCGCTTAACCCAGCCACTTACGCCTTGTAAAGCAGCGCCCCGGCGATGGAGACCAGCGACCCTCCGTCTGCGTCTGCCGGACACTGATCGTATCCCAAGGACTCTCCGACGACGCCATCTCCAACAAGCTTGAGTGTCAAATAAATGGGCGATAGACCACATATGCGCCGGTAGTCTGATTCCCTGCGGGACCTCTCCAGAAAGCCATCTGCATTGCCTTTGCAAAAGTCGTCAAGAGACGCGTTGTCTTCTGAAGTGAGTTTGGCGCGCGCTATGGTGTCTATGGGCTGCGGATCGCCGAAAGCCGGGCCTATATGCGCCAGGTCTCCTGCAGCGATTATAAGCGTTCGGCGGTCCTTCGTGACCTCCTTCAAGTATGCTATGGCATCGGTGATGTGCTTGGTCTCACTTGGGTATCCCGGGCCTACTATGAAGTGGTGGAATGAGCCGCAAAGCACAGGAACCACTGGACACGACCTGCCCATGTAGTGGTGAAGCCAAACGGACGCCAGCTCAATCGAGTGCTCTTTAAGGTGATGGATCTCTTCTCTGTAGGCCTGGTTCTGACCTAGCACTTCGGCCAGTCCGTCTACGATGGTGGTGTCTGTCGGCAGTACCCCTTGTGGCGTGGCGTAGCTTTGACGGGTAGGCGTGATCATGCCCATGCTACCCGAATGGTCAGTACCCAAGATGACGACCAGTTCTATGTCGTCCAGTGATGGCTTTGCCCGCTCCCAAAGCTCGGCATAAGTCTTGTGACCTCGAGCGTAGTCGATGTGCGGGCACAGCATGCCAACAAGATCTCCCGGCAAGTGGTCTGTTTGATTCACAGGTGGCGCTTCCTTTACGTACCCTGCAAAGGTGGAGGCCAATTCCTCGGGGTCTGATGGGTAGACCAGGTCTGCATGAGAAAACGGCCGATGGCTCGCTTCTCGATACTCATAGATCTTGACCTGCACAGCAGTCCTATAAGACCCGTTTTCCAACAAGAAGGCCTCGTCCAACTGAGACAAAATGTCCTGCATGGTCTCATCGTCCAGGCGTGCGCCAGTGTTCAGCTGAAATGCCGATTGCAGACCAGGAATATCCCTGGTGCCGTCGCACATGGCGATTAGTGGCAAGAGTTGTTGGGGAATGAGAACGGACTCCTGTGACATATGCAGTGGATCTCGGAGCAGTATATATTCTCCGCCTTCGTACTGAACTAGTTGCGGCTCCACGGGCCTTAGTTTGGGTTTGTGGGGAAGGTTGGATGGCTGGGCCTGCTGCAAGGCTACCTCCGGTGTATCGGTGAATTATCTCTTGGTGGATTATAGGGTGATGAAGAAGGAATCGCCATGTTGCGTCTGTCTTTTGGAGAATTCGTGTTAGTCAGGCCTTGTGCTATAATTTCTGCGCCTCGCGACCCCTGGTCTGACTCGTCAGATTTGAGAGGGTGGCGTGGTGAATGTCTCGGCCAAAGATGGACGCTAATAAGGGGAATTTAATGGCGGTATCGGAAGATCTCAAGATATTTACAGGGAACGCCCATCCCCAGTTGGCCAAAGACATTTGCGCGCACCTGAATATGGAATTGGGCGCTTGCGAGGTATTTAAGTTCAGCAACGACAATACCTTCGTCCGAATCCTTGAAAATGTTCGCGAACGAGACGTGTTTCTCGTGCAGCCCAGCTCGGTGCCTGTGAACGACAGCATCATGGAACTGCTGATCATGATTGATGCCGCCAAGCGGGCTTCAGCGGGACGAATCACCGCTGTAATGCCATATTTTGCCTATGGACGCAGCGACAAGAAGGACCAGCCACGGGTTCCAATTACGGCGAGACTGATAGCCAACCTGATTGAGACCGCTGGTGCAGACCGGGTGATGACTGTCGACCTGCATGCGGGACAGATACAGGGTTTCTTTAATATTCCGGTGGATGAGCTCACTGCAGTCTCCACGCTGGCTCGTCATTTCAGTGACATGAGCCTGGGCGGCGACATCGTTGTGGTGGCGACCGACGCGGGCTCCGGCAAGCGTGCCCGCAGTACAGCGAATATATTGAAGGCACCTCTGGCCATCGTGGAAAAGGTCCGCACCAGTAATAATATGGAGCAGATAGAGTCATCCAACCTGATCGGCGATGTCGACGGGAAAATCGCTCTAATTGTGGATGATGAGATCGGCACCGGTGGCACTGTGATAGCAACCGCTGACACTTTGCTGAGGCATGGCGTGCGCGACATATACTGCTTCGTCACCCATCCCGTGTTGTCTGGCAAGGCCAATGAAATCCTCAATGACAGCAAGTTAAAAGGCGTTGTCGTTACAGACACGTTGCCAATTCCTCCCGCTAAGCAGGCTTCCAACATAAGCGTTATCTCCGTGGCGTCAATGCTGGGCGAGGCCATTGAGCGCATTCACAGTGGCGAGTCCGTCGGCGCCATGTTCCACGATCTTCAGTAGGTCTTTTTTCGTATTTTTCGTATATTAAACGGCTAACGCGGTCTTAAAAGCCTGTGTTATTTTCTTCACTCAAAAACAGTCATGACTGCATTATCGACGAACCTTTTGCCGTGACTTTGCTCCGGTCTGGCGTTGCCGCCTCTGATACGGGCTGTTTCGGATCGAGCGGAACTTATTCAGGCTTGCGATATTAAATTGCCTTTTGATTGTAGCGGGGGCAATCTGCGAACCGCTGACCGTCGTTGTAATATACAAACCATAATCCAACAGCCCACATCCGAGTTCTACTGGAGTGGATTGGGTTATAATACATACTGCGTGGGTCTTTGACTCTGCTAATAAGGCAAAAGAGCAACAGGTGTCGTTCCTAGAATTGAGAGCCTGTTCACTACCCCACGGAGACTGAATCCGATGCTGAAAAATATCACCAAGTTTCTCGGAGGCTCCAACGACGGAGTTATCAAGAATCTTTACAAAGATGTCGATGACATTAACGCACTGGAACCAGAGTTTGAGAGCATGTCAGATGACGAGCTCAAAGGCATGGGAGAAGGCTTCAGGGCCCGCCTGAAGTCCGGTGAGGACCTCGGTGACATTCTACCAGAGGTTTTCGCGGCCGTTCGTGAAGCCTCCAAACGAACCTTAGGCATGCGCCATTTCGACGTGCAAATGATCGGTGGAATTGTTCTACACGAGGGCAAAATCGCGGAGATGCGCACCGGAGAGGGCAAGACGCTAGCGGCCACCCTTCCCACCTACCTTAACTCACTGACCGGCGAAGGTGTACATCTGGTTACGGTAAACGACTATCTGGCCAGACGAGATGCCCAGTGGATGAGTGAGATTTACCACTTCCTGGGTGCTTCAGTAGGAATTCTGCAGCATCAGGCATCGTTTATATATGACCCCGATTTTCGCTCCGATGATCCCGCCATGGACAAGCTGCGTCGTGTGGATCGACAGGAGGCCTATTCAGCGGATATCACATACGGCACTAACAATGAATTCGGCTTCGATTACCTCAGGGACAACATGGTCGTTGATCCCGCACAGAGGTCTCAGCAGCAGCGCCGCGCGTTTGCCATCGTTGACGAGGTGGACAACATTCTTATCGACGAGGCTCGGACTCCGCTGATCATTAGCGGCCCCGCCCCTCAGTCACCCAGCGAGTACCAGCAGTACGCTCGTCTGGTTCCGAACCTTCAGAACGAAGAAGACTACACCATTGACGAAAAGCACCGGACCGCAGCGCTAACCAACGAGGGCATCACCAAACTTGAGACGCTGCTTCGAATAGATAACATCTACGACCCCGAACATTTCGAGAAGGTCCATTACGTTGAAAACGCCCTGAAGGCCCAGGCGATCTTCTTGAAAGATCGTGAATACGTCGTTCAAAACAAAGAGGTTGTAATCGTTGACGAGTTTACCGGCAGACTTATGGAAGGCCGGAGGTATTCAGATGGGTTGCACCAGGCCATTGAGGCAAAAGAGGGTGTATATATCCAGCGGGAGTCCATCACCTACGCCACCATTACGCTTCAGAACTACTTTCGGCTCTACACAAAACTAGCCGGAATGACTGGTACGGCTTCAACGGAAGCTGAGGAGTTCTTCAAGATCTACAAGTTGGAAGTGGTGGAGATACCAACCAACAAGCCCATGATTCGAGATGACGGGCGGGACCTGATTTATAAAGATCAAGCTTCCAAATACCGCGCCGTCGTAAACGAGATTAAGGCGCGGCATGAAAAAGGGCAGCCCGTACTGGTGGGCACAACTGACATTGACCGCTCAGAGGAGCTCAGCGCTATGCTTCGCAAGGTGGGAGTGGCTCATGAGGTGCTGAACGCCAAGCAGCATGAGAGTGAGGCTACGATTATCGCTCAGGCCGGCAGGCCCGGCGCGGTCACCGTGGCCACGAATATGGCAGGTCGAGGTACGGACATCATCCTCGGCGGTAATCCAGAGGCTTTGGACGTTGAACTGACTCAGGAGGAATGGCAGGCAGACCATGACAGAATCCTGGACATGGGTGGCCTGTTCATTCTTGGCACTGAACGCCACGAAGCTCGGCGGATCGACAATCAGCTTCGAGGTAGAGCGGGACGTCAGGGCGACCCCGGCGAATCGCGATTCTACGTGGCCCTCGATGATGACCTGATGCGCCGATTTGGTGGCGATACTATCAAGCGATTCATGGACTGGGCCCTGGAAGACGATGCGCCTGTAGAGAGCAAAGCCATTAGCAAGGCTATCGAGAACGCCCAAGTAAAGACAGAGGCCTACCATTTCGATATTCGCAAGCACTTAGTGGACTATGACGACGTGGTCAACACACATCGAGACGTGATCTACGGAGAGCGTGAGAAAGTCCTGGGTGGTGTGGATGTCAAGGCCAACATACAGTCCATGGTTGGAGACGCTATTCGCGAGACCCTCCAGAACCATATGGTTGGAAGCGTTCCCGAGAACTGGGATACCGATACTTTGGTCAAAGAATTAAGTGGTATGTTGCCTCTGTCTCCGGAATTGTCCGATCCGGATGAACTTATGGACTACGCCTACGATGAGGTGGAGGACATGGTTTTGGATCACGCCGAGATGCTCTACTCCACGCTGGAGTCCGGCTTCACCCCAGAGGAGATGCGTTCTCTGGAGCGCCAGGTAATGCTTAGGGTTGTCGATTCCCACTGGGTGCAACATCTCACCTCAATGGAGAACCTGCGCCAGGGAATTGGCCTTGAGGCCTTTGGTCAACGTGATCCGCTGGTCATGTATAAGAAGAAGGGGCACGAGGAGTTTGTCACCCTGCAGTCCCGCATTCAA
>CAJWRP010000019.1 GCA_913046025.1 uncultured Chloroflexota bacterium | reverse complement strand
CCTTGAAAGCGGCTGCACTTTCTGTAAGACGAGCTGCATCACCCCTGGCCAAAGGAATCTGACCCTCGCGATAGGCAGCCGCAAGATTGATGACTCGCTCTTTGTCCTCACGGGCACGGACCACGTCGTCAAAGGCATCTTGCACCTCCGCAGGAGGACTCACATCCAGCAGCCTGACCTCGGTGACCTCAATGCCTGTTTGGTACAGATCCAGTAGCTCCTGTAGCTGAAGCTGGGTGTCAACCTGGACCGCCTCTTTTTCGATAGTAAGAACATCGTCAATTGCTCGCTGGCCAACCACCTGTCGAAGCGAAGTCTCGGCGGCGTCTTTGATAGTAATGCCGTCAGGATCTACCACTTTAAACAAAAAATGCTCCAGATTCTTGATCCTAAATTGCACCAGAAGCTGAGCGACCACGATGTTCTGGTCCCCCGTGATCATATTGGCTTCGTCGGGAATCGGGTTGTCGGTGTTGCCTCTAAAGCCTACTTCAAGGCTCCGAATCTCATTCACCGCGACAACGTCCTTCGCACCAATCGGCGAAGGGTAGTACCAGTGCAAACCAGGCTGTACAGGTGGCCCCTGATATTTACCAAACAACCGTTGCGCGGCCTGTTCAGATATCTGGACGCTGTAAAAGCCTGTGGCAAGCCATAAGCCCAGCAGCACTGCAAAACCACCAATGATTATGTACGCGAGCCCGCTTCCCCCACCACTGCCACCTCTGAATTTGCCTATGAAGTTGCGGAGCCGCTCTAGTATCTGTTCTAAATTTACTTCGGGTTCGTCTTGTCTATACATATGTCTTTCAACGAATAAAGTTGACAAGATGTTAGCACAAGTGAGTTCAACAAGTACAACACATTACCACCCCATGAAGGTTAGTATGATGAAGAGCGAAGGGAGGATTCTTATTATTCTGTATGGGGTCAATTAGGGCCAAATCGGTTTTCCAATCGCCGGCCTAAATGCTCTATCCTTCCAGTTCATTAAACATTCCAAGAAATTCCTCATATGAGGAAACGCCAGAAACCGTGCGAATAAACGTCCCTACGTCTGGCATAAACGAGCGGAACCTGACCAGCTGATCTCCAATGGGGCTAACGGAGGCCGCAGTATCCGCATAGGTGCCGTAAAAGGCAAAATAAGCCTGATTCAACTTTCGGATGGAATACTGATTTTCCACAAAGAACAGTCTTCGTTTCTCCATGTACTCCTCCGCCTCCTCAATCTTTCCCTGGCCCAACAGGTCATCCACCCAGAGCCGCGTATGTCTCATCTCGCGATTGAAGTCGAATACCAGTTCGTCATCCTCGTCATGCACATCCTCTGACGCCTCCTCGATGTCTTCTGCAAGCGGTGCAGGCACTTCTGCACGCAGCTCTCCTCCGAGCAAAACATATGCCATGTCCCCCATTTCGTCACCGGCAATGGACGCCACCGTCTCGTTAAGCGTGACCATTTCGCCGGTCTTGAACATGTTCTGGCCCAGCGAGCGGAAGAACATGTAGTGATGCATCCACTCATGGGCCGTGGCCTGGAAGGTCCAGCGCATGGGCTGGTTCGTGGGGATGGACGCCGGGTATGTCGCCAGCCCGCCTATGTTCTCCACCAGCGCCGCCATGTCAGACTCAGTCAGCAATTGGCTTTCTATGGCTTCCATCTCCTGAAGCGTCACGTCGGTGCTGAGAAGTACGTCGTGAACACGCTCGATGCGGTCGCGAGGAGATGTAATAAGTAGCTTGGGAGGGTCTCCGAGTCGAATATCAACCGGAGGAAAAATGAACTGGCCTACCGTCGAAAGGTCTTCATCTACGATAACGGAACTGATACCCGCCTCTATCGTCTCTTCGACATCGGCTCTCATTTTCTGACGTTGCGCACGCAGACCTGACAGGCTGGACAGGATCTTATCCCTTATCTCAAGGTCATCGTAGGCGGCTGCATCTCGGAGGTCTCGAACAAGTCGCCGCACCTCCTGACCCAGCTGGAAGTACTGTTCAAGTGCCACCTGTCGTTCCGCCTGATCTGGATCACCAGGAAGGGCTTGCTCCAACCTGTGTACCCACTTGGCCAGGAAATTCTGAAACTCCCATTCAACGATGTTGTACAGATAAGGAGAAGCAACCACCTGTGCAGGATTCAGGTAGCGAGTGCTGTTTGACATCGATAGCAGCAACAGGCTGATGGCGACCCAAAAGGTCCAGCGCCGAATTCTTTGAAAACGCGTTTTCATGATAATATCAGTCTGACCAGCACTTCAGTTAATAGAGTTCTTTCTATTGTAAACGTCGGCGTGACGTATCCGGTCACCGTCACAGCCCTGCCAGCCTAAATCGGGGCTACTTCATGTAGATCCAGAAACTATAGATGTACCAACAAGCGGAGCGAATGAATAATGAAGATATCACTTTGCATAATGGGATGTGGTGATTATGCGAAGGCCGTTCTTAGCGAAATCAGCGACATGACGGACCTATTCGATTTTTACTTCGCCAGCCGAGACCACGCCAAAGCCATGTCATATTGCGAACAGTTCAATGGCTCAGGCTACTACGGCAGCTATGAAGAGGCGGCAACAGACCCCAATATCGATGCAATGTACTTCTTCACGCCTCATCATCTGCACCTTGATAACGCGGTTCTTGCCGCAAATAGCCACAAACACATCCTAATGGAAAAGCCTGTGGCCAGAGATGTACAAGAAGCCAAAGAGCTAATCAAGGTTGCCAAGGACGGTAATGTAAAGCTAATGGTCGCTGAGAACTACCGGTTCCTACCTGCGATTGAGCGCTCCAAGGCCATGATCGATGCGGGCGAAATAGGAGTGCTAAGGCAGATTCAGATGGATGCGGAGAGCTTTGGCGCTTCTTCCGAGTGGCGAACCGACGCGAAATTGACCGGCGGCGGAGTGTTTATAGACGGAGGAATCCACTATGTAGACGCGTTGATGACACTGGGGGGCTATCCAGAGAGCGTGTTCGCCATTAAACCTCCTCAGGTTCATCACCAGACGCAGGGCGAGGACGGCATTGCCATAATGGCGCGCCTGCCAGGTGGCGTCATCGGTTTGCTGAACTTCTCCAGGGCGACTCCTTTACGGGAGGCCAGGCATGAGATTCGAGTCACAGGGAGCGAAGCTACCTTAACCTTCCACCCAATGGGTGACGAAATCGAATTTCAAACGCCCACGACCAGCCAAACGATACAACTGCCTAAGAATGGAAGGGGCGTGAGGCCTATGGTTGAGGAGTTTCACTCCAGTATTACGGAGGACAGGGTGCCAAGGCTATCAGGAGAAGAAGCCTTGAAGGCGCTGACTATTGTCCTAGCGGCATACAAGTCCGCAGATGAGTGTCGCAAGGTGCGGGTGGACCCTATCTAAGGGCGAAACAGCGACAGAAACCGGTCCTGATAGTAGTCAAACAGTCCCCATCTGTCCAGCTCCATCTTAAGCACGTCAGGGTTTCCTGAGCCACTTTCAGCTTCGCGGAACATGCGCTCAACCTCTTGTGTCGCCGCCCGAGGGACGCCGCCAAAACCAGCATTAGGGTCAAACATTCCCTGATTCATAAATTCAAGCACGTTTTGCTCGGCTGACGATGACGTAAACTGGTAGATGAACTTAGCAAGAGCCACGTCCCAATACTCGTCTACACCGACCATTACCACTGCTAAGTCTTCTCTACGGCTGTCAAGATCGTCACCAATTCGGTTGGCAATCTCATCTGCATAACCGGCAACAATTTCCGTCTTTTCAACCTGATTACGATACTTATAGAGCACCCCAGGGCTATTGCCACCAAGAGTCTCCGAAAGGTGGTTTAGGTACTCGTAGGCCTCCGAACTAAAACCCTCAAGGTTCATAGCATAATAAGGCGTCACGACAGCAGGCTTCGCAGCGATTACACGCCCTGTCCTGACAACGCCCTCCTGCTGGCCTGAGCTTAGCTCCTGGTAGATCGGTTCAGTCACTACATAATACGCGACATTCGTGGTTCCGAATGTGGCCAATTGCTGCTTGGGAAAACGAACAATCCATGTTTTTTCAATCGCTCGCATCCAGTCCCTTTGGCTTTCCATTCCAGTACATTTCTCCATTTTTTGCACATAATGCAATCACATTAGTCGCTTTGACGTTTCACAGGATGCCTTGCACGATTGCGATATAGGTAGAGATAGGCTAGAGGCAGTTAAGTCCAGAGTCAAGGGAGCAGCCACTTTCCAGAACAGCCGGTACGCACCGCAATTAACTACTTCATATAGCGAATCAAACTACACACCGTTACATCCGATTAATGTGGCAACTGCCTTGCATAGATGGACAATTTGCATGCGATCTTAGGTTTATCGTCAGGGATAAGGCCTACTAGTTTAGGAGACGTCATAGTACAACTGGCATCAGCAAACAGTAGCACTGCTATGACCGAGGCAGCCAACTCGAAAATCCGTGGGTTCGTTGTAGATGATCACCTTATAATCCGAAGAGGGCTATCTATGGTCGTACAGGATCAGATAGATATGGTCCTGGTGGGAGAAGCCAGCGACGGCTGGGAAGCCGTCGAGACTATCAGCATTTTCAAGCCAGACGTTGTGTTAATGGATATCGAACTACTAGGCATTTCAGGCGTCGAGGCCACCAAGAAGATCAGCGAATCCAATTCCAATATTGCGGTACTCATTCTCACTTCCCACGAGCGCGAAGACCTGCTATTTCAATCCCTTCAAGTAGGTGCGACTGGATATACCTTAGAGTCAACAGATTCAGAAGGCCTGCTGGCCACTATCTGAACGGTAAACGCTGGCTAGGTCTGCATCAGTCCTTCCATGGCAACCAAGTTGGTAAGGCAGCCCAGACGGCACCGACACATACAGTAGCCTGAGCAATCGCGAGCGAGAGGTTCTGCCGTTGCTGGCAGAAGGGCCACAGCCATCAGACCATAGCCTCTAAACTGCAGGTCAGTCCCTCTACAATGCAGACATACCGTCAGCGAATAATGCGAAAACTCGACATTCACATTGGGGCAGACCTTCTTCAGTACGCGCTACGGAAGGGATTAGTGAGTCTGAAAGAATAAATCCGGCCTTCAACGGACGAAAGTTATGGTACGAAAGGCACATCAATTACATACCTTTCGGTCGAAAAAACTGCGCTTGGCGTAGCTTTCTTTAGTTAACGGAAGGTTACAAGGGCACTTACAACTAATTAACTGCTTTATTCCTAAGAAATAAGACTAGTGCAAAATATTGCCCCGATAACGTGTCCAATTAACTTCATTGTAAGCATTCAGACCAGGGGGATCATCAAGCAGAGTGGGCCCTAAACCAGCTAATACAGTAACAAATTGCTTGTGATCTCATCAAGCCCTTGAATTCTCAAAAGAGTTGCGTACTCAATTCGAATACGAATTGGCATCGCACACGACCCTATGTCAAATAGCTGGAAACGTCCAGTACATTGCGCACAGGTTCAAATAGTATGACCAATAAGGCGCTGATATTCACCAATTTCAGTTTCAGTACAAAACATTGTTATGCGGCTACTTCCGCAAACCCTAGGATTAAGCCTTAGAGGACCGACAATGGCTCTGTCCAGTCTGGATATTGATCCCGTAACCAAGAAACTTTGCAGATAAGAGGTTCAGTGGAATAACTACTGTAACAAGTGAAGCAACAGCTACAGGACAGCAACTAGTTAGCTTTGATCTGGCTACGGGGTCCTGAGGTTCTGCGTATCTTTACTGACTCAGTGGAGCCTCCATCATCGGTAATCACCACGGCAGACTCGGATTACCTGATGGGCATCGCCAAGATCGACGATAAGCTTTTGATTCTGCTGGATCTGGAAAGCGTCCTTTCGGCAAAAAAGCGAGCCGTTCTGGCTGACGTGTAGCAGCCCAAAACTCACCGATTAATTGACTAAAATGGCAGGCTATATGGCTTGCCCTTTTTTAGCGTCAAATAGCCGTCCCGCTGTATCTTCCGAGATCGCCTCTTGTAACCAAGTCCCGCCAACCCTAATAGCACGCCAAAGAGAGATATCTCGACCGGCCCACCATTAACAGGAGCTCCGCAGGCCCCACCAGTAGACTGCCCTTCTTCCACCACATGCGTAGTAGCTAAAGGTTCTGGTTCCGTAGTGGGTTCGCCCTCAGGCTCGCTTGTCGCCGCTATCGCCACGGGTACTGTGGGCAAAGGAATAGGCGAAAGCGAAGGTTCCACTGTAGGCGTTGGTGCTTCTCCAGCTGCAGGCGTCGGCCTCGTTCCTGTGTCTCGCAACGAATCAAACGTAAACAGCTCAATGGCCACCGTTGGAATAGACGTAGGTAAGTAAGCGTCCAGATTGGGTGGAACAAACTCAGGTGCGCCCAGAGTGTCTCTCCACTCATTTTCAAGCTCTACACGGCTAATGCCATAAATGTCTTGTATGGCATCATCTACAGAGTCGCCCACTTTCATGGCCGCCATCAGATCACGCATGCTTTCTGTGCCGTACTCGTGCACCATATGCTGCACGATGCTCCTGGCCTGTCCGTAAAAGATAATGACATCTGTAGGATCGCCAGGCAGAGTGCTCATGGATGTGATTGGCAGCAGCCTGTCGTTAGCAATGGCAAAATCCAGGTATCGATCGTAAGAATCCCCCGGCTCCAGATTGGCCAATTCCGATAGGCCTTCACCCAACCAGGATGGCAATCTTCGGAAGATGCTATCCCCCGCCCTGTGAGACAGTATGTGCATGACCTCGTGGGACGCGGTGCCTCTCGGCCTATTGCCACCGCCTAGCACTAGCAGCGTGCCGACATCCACGAAAGCTTGCCCCTCAGTGATAAGCTCTCTGCGAATTGCCGCGCTGGCCGGCGGCAATGCATCTAGCATTTCAACAACGCTGTTGTATACGGTCACGCGGATAGGCTCTGTCGTATCAGCGCCAATTATCGGCCCCATTACCCGATTTGTTTCTACGATGGCATCTAGTATGGCCTCTGCCCTACGCTTCACCGGACCGTGATAGGCGACGGCCACCGCTCCCTCGGAAATCTCCTCCCACAGGAAACGGGCGTCCTCATATATAAACTCTTTTTGATCGGTGTTGTGCTGGTTGCCCTCCACGTCCAAAATTTCGAACGTATAGCGAATTATCGTGCCAGGGGGAATGTACCTGGCTCCTGTGTTGGTACGGAAGAACAGCTCAGAATGCGCCAGCTGCCCAACCTGATCAACCTCCAGGTAGTTATATTCCCCTCTGGCCTGTTCGCCTATTCTGAAACGAACTGCTACCTCTTCGATCTCGTTTACAGACCTCACCTCCAGACGGAACCTCATGCCCAAAGGAAATTCACTATTAGCACTGGACGACACTACCTCTATGCCGCCGGACTGGGCCTGCACCAAATTTGCAGAGAGCAGCAGCAGTCCCGCTAAAACGGCCAACAACAAATACCTGATTCTTCCCAACATCAATCTTTCGGACCCTCCTGACGACCGATACGAAGTGCTTGAATCAAATGGTTTCGGCCAAATATTGTAACGCAGCTAGTTGGAGACAGCTATGCGAATATTTGGTCTTTTATCATCGGAAATAACGAGCCTAAGTCCAAATAAGGAGGTCTAATTCTGGCTTTCCTCATCACGTAGGCCACGCCAGGTATAGAGGAGACGCTGCCCGGTCGTAAATAGGGCCAATACAGCTATCAGTCCTAATACTACCATCAGGAATAACGGGTACCAGCGCGCGACGATTAGTCCAATGCCCATGAGGGCCACCCGTTCGGGCCGCGTCATTATCCCGCCTCGATTTTCGATGCCGAGTCCTTCAGATCTGGCACGAAGGTAGCTGACCATTACAGAGGTAGTCACAGCTAGGTATACTAGGATGACTCCATTGGAAGACGAGCCATTCAGGTAAAAGATTAGCAGCCCCAACAGCAATACGATTTCCGATAGTCTGTCCACGACCGAATCAAGCAGGGCTCCGAACCGGGATGCTCGACCGGTAGCCCTGGCTAAGGCTCCGTCAAATAGGTCCAAAACGCCTGCAACCAGCATTACTATGCCTCCGGCCCAAAGGTTGCCAGTTGCAATGATATAAGCGCTGATACCGGCACCTATTAGACCTGCCATTGTGATGGCATTAGGACTGATGCCCAGCTTGGCTAGGACGGAAACCACGGGGAGTTCAACGTAGTCAGAGAGAAGCTGGCGGGCAGTAGTTCGGACTTTATTCAAAGGTCATCCAGTGATGTTGATTTACTGAAATAAAGAATAAGCGGGCAATATCGAGAACTTCCATTGAATGATTTTTCACGAAACAGCTAATGTGGTGGGCCGCGTTACGGATTCGTAGTAGTCCAGGACCTTATCGGCAACCCTCTCCCACCTGTAACTCTCAGCCTTGGCACGGCCATTCGCAGATAATGCAAGACCAAGACCTCTATCTTTCATCAACCGGGCAATAGCCTCTGCTAACGCCTCATCGTCCTTGGGCGGCACCAGAAGGCCGTCTTTCTCATTTGAGATAACGCCCGAATAACCTGCAATACTTGTAGCGACGACGGGAGTACCCGCGGCCATGGCCTCGAGCAACACGATTCCAAAGCTTTCCTTGCCAGTGGCCGGCGAACAGTAGATATGCGCAGATTTGTAATAGCGGGCCTTGTCCTCTTCAGAGACCATGCCCACGATATCAACGTCTTGCAGATTGCGCTCGCTGATAATGCGATACGATTCCGCATCCGGCTTACCAGGCCCCACAACGATTAGACGCAGTTCCGGGAAGTCCCACTTGAGTCTGCTATAGGCGCCTAAGAGATATTTAAGACCTTTGCGCTTTTCCAGACGACCAACAAACAGCAGATTGATCTTGCCGTCCTGAAGATGCGGGAAAGGCTTCGCCTGGTCAAAATCATCCACCTTGATGCCGTTGGGTATGATCTCATAATGGCCCGGGAACTGGCGGCTGATGAACTGACGTGCTGGCTCCGAGACCGCAATACGACCTCGCAGCTTCCGGTTATAGGGAACGGCCAGACGCTTAAAGCCCACTTTGTACAGCCGAGTGCCACCATATGTGTGAAATGTACCTATGGCGATGGATGTGGAAGGGTTCATTTGACTAAGCACGTTGGCAGTCAATAGACCAGCAAAGGGCTCATGAAGATGGATGTAATCAAAGGCCTCTTCCGCTAGAAGCTGCTTTATGCGGGGCCTGAGCCACACGGAAAAAGACACCCTGGCAATGGACCCGCCACTGGGGACCGGAACCGCTTTGCCCATGGGAATGAAATCGCGGTCTTCCACGCGGGACAGGTCTGAACAAGGGGCGATTATCTTCACAGTGTGGCCCCACTGACGAAACTGTGAGGCCAAGCTGTTTATGTGATCTGGAACGCCTCCGAAGAAGGCGTGATCATATGGCGAAACTAGGGCTATTTTGGCTGGGCGGTCCATAAATCATACCTCACGGGTAGGACGTACCCCCCCTTGTCCAGCGTTGCCAGGCCACCCGACACTGCAAGGCAACCGAAACACGTCAGAACGCCAATAAGCCTATTCCTTGCCGATTATGAAGTCTTCCACACGAATGCGGGCTTCGTCGTCGGTATACTGGACAGGCGGCGACTTCATGAAGTAAGAAGACGGCCCAAGTATTGGCCCACTTAGCCCTCTATCCTTGGCAATTTTCGCGCACCTGATGGCGTCAATAACGACTCCGGCGGAGTTGGGGCTGTCCCATACCTCCAGTTTAAGTTCCACATTTAAGGGAACATCTCCGAAGGTTGTACCTTCTAATCGAATGTAGGCCCACTTTCGGTCCGATAGCCATGGCACATAGTCACTCGGGCCTACGTGAATGTCCTCGTCCGGAAGCTTATGGTCCATCTGAGAGGTAACGGCCTGAGTCTTGGATACCTTCTTAGAGATAAGGCGCTCTCTCTCAAGCATGTTCAAGAAGTCAGAGTTACCACCGAAGTTCAGCTGATAAGTATTATCCAACTGAACACCACGATCCATAAAAAGCCTAGTGAGCACACGGTGAATGATCGTTGCGCCTACCTGTGACTTGATGTCGTCTCCGATAATTGGAGCGCCTGCCTCTTTGAACCGGCGTTGCCAGTAGTTACCTTCACCGCTGGCGATAAATACCGGAACGCAGTTGATAAACCCACACCCAGCCTGAAGGACCTGCTCGACATACCACTTGGTGGCCTCCTCAGAGCCGACAGGAAGGTAGTTTATCACTACATCTACCTCGCGCTCTTTAAGAATTCCGGCTACGTCGTCCGTAGGACCGGAGGCTTTGGTTATTACCTCTGACATATACTTGCCTACACCGTCGTGGACCATTCCACGCTGTACTGTAACGCCGGTGTGAGGTACATCAAAGAACCTCTTAGTATTATTAGGGTCAGAGTAGATGGCCTCAGATAGGTCTTTACCTACCTTGTTGGCATCCACATCAAACGCTGCTACTACATTAATGTCCCCTATGCCGTATTCACCGAGCACCGGATGCATGAGACCAGGTATGGCCCCCGAATCATTTGTTACGTTTTCATATTTGTGTATTCCCTGAATCAGGGACGAAGCGCAGTTGCCTACACCAATTATCGCTACATTAATACTTCCCAAACTGATAAGTCTCCCTTCGTAAGAAACTACATTAAACCTGAAACGCCATATGGCGTCAGGTTGCAAAGAAACGTTGTGTTCGATGGAATGTAATCCGAGGTAGGACAGATTCTAGCACCTCAAGGGCTTCGTAGACAAGCGATTCAACTTCATAATAGCCTGTCTGTCCCATCGTGGCGCGTTATATGCGTACTCTATAGCCTTAGTACAATCGCATTCTCAGTGCATAGAAACGTCAGGTCCGTTTAGAACTTCATTTTCTAACACGCCAGAGCGACATCAATATTCAGCGCCCTCAAACCGTGCTATCTCTACGAATTCCCCGACCTCGTCAGACCAGGTGAATAGCGCTGCCTCTACAACTCGAGTTTCGTCTATTCCCACCACCAGCTGCTGGACGGGGTAGGCGGGGCCTTCGCTCCAAGGGCTAGTGGCAACTTCCCTGTCTGTTGGAGATAAGTAGGCCTGGCCGTTGGGATGGGAGTGGTAGATAATACGAGCTGGCGTATCGCCATCGAAGCTGCGATTTAGCTCCAACAGGTCGTCGCCTTCAATAACGTAGGCGGTCTCCGAGCCTCGCTCTGATGCTATGGGATGTCCACCTTTTTCCTGCTGGTTGGCGCAAGGGCGGATAAAAGACACCGAGCCTTCCCCAGGGCCTGCCATCCAGCCGCAGCACTCCGCTGGAAAAGCCTTCCTCGATTCCTCGAATGCCTTCAGCATAATGTCACGAGGTATTTCCATCGGCTCAAGCTCGTTACTCATCAACTGCTCTGACCACACCCCTTTATAGATCTATATATTTGATCACTAATCACATGTGCCCGGCAATATCCCACAGGGAAAAGCCGAACATCCGGAAACATTTAGATAACACCAGAGCTTCTCAGGGAGGTAAGCTCCTCCTCGTTAAGTCCCAATAATCCTGAAAGCACTTCGTCTGAGTGCTCACTCAAAAGAGGTGGCGGCTTCACATCCACAGGGTTGGAGGCGATCTTTATAGGACAGCCCATGGCAATGTAATTTCCTCGGGCGGGATCATCCATTTCCACCAGCATCTCCCTGGCCTTGAGATGAGGATCCTCAAGCACCTCGCAGGTATCTTGTACCGCGCCACAGGCCACTCCCAAATCCGCCAGTTCAGTACTACGTATATTTACCACTTGACTTCAAAGTGAAAAATATATATAGTCTGCGTTGTATTAATAAAATTTAATTCAGTAATTTGAATTTATAATTACTTAGTCCTTCTTCTTCAACATATCGAGAGAATCAATATGAAAAGTTTATTTTCCTGGTTAGTCTTAATATTAAGTATTGCATTACTGGTTTCTGGTTGCTCAAGTAGTGATGATGGTGAAAGTTCTTCATCAACCGCATCAGACACAGGAACGAGCACAACCTCTCTCGCTTCTTCAGTGATCGGTGAGCTAAGTACCAGCCTCATCTCAGCCAGCAGTTCGAGACATTCCAGGGTCTCTTCTCGAAGTACCAGCAAAACACTTGATCCAATCAGCCTTACCAGTGCCCAAATTACTTTGGTCGTTGATGCGGCAACTGCGGCTGTAACTGCTGCAAGCCTGGATAGTTCAGCAGACTTGATCCAGATAATGCCCACGATAATCGAGGGAACACAACTTAAGCTGGCTACAGTAGTAGGACTTTCGAATTCATCAGAGACAATCAAGGTTATCAATGTTATCGGCAACAGTCTCGTCAAATCTATCAGCGGAAGAAGCGCCAACC
>CAJWRP010000018.1 GCA_913046025.1 uncultured Chloroflexota bacterium | reverse complement strand
GCCACAGGAATACCAGCTAGTTGCTGCCGGGCATGACCTGCGCTTATGTTCTTGAGCAGGCTGGCAGGTATGGTCTCTGGGATTCGCTTGATAAGCACCTCAGCATCGGAAACCTCCCGCACGCCCTCAACAATAGCCTCCGCCAAGGTGCCAATGTGTCCGTATAAGGAGTGAATTAATACCAGAACTTTCATTTGTTGAACCTGCTTTTTTGTCTGTCTAATTTGACTAGACCTTTTCGCTTGAAACCGGTGTTCCTGCTTCTGAACTGATACGGCCTCCTACGAAAAAGGCTGCAGCAATTGCCAGCATGACGGCGCCAACCACTAAGAATGAGCCGGCTATGCCCACCTGACACTGATAGGCTCGGTCACGATTGGCGAGACAAACTGGCCCAGGGATATTGACGTCGTTAATAATCCGAAGGGGCGACCTCTAAATACATCTGGTGCGTTGGCTACAAGCCATACGTTGTAGTAGGCCAAGTCCTAGCCTTGCGATCGCTGCCCCCAACGAAGATCTGGAGGAACCCAGTGCGCAGACCGATTATGGGATAGCTGATTCTGAACAGCGCGAAACCGAGGGTAACTATTGTGAATATGGTCAATCGCTTATTTATGCGATCGCATATCAGCGAAGGCGGGATAGAGAACAGGATGGCGCCAGATATGACCAGGCCGCTCTGGGTGGCGGTGGCTCCAGCAACAGCCCCCAGGAGAAAAGTCAAATGAATTATCATCATGATGAAAGCAGTCAACAGAACAAGCGCTGTAATGTATATCGGTAGCAACTGCCCTACCGGGAAGGTTACTTTCGGCAGCTCTTCTGAATCGAATGCTTTAGGCTCCTTACGTTTCAGCTTTAGCAGAGCGCTACCGGTGAGCGTGTACAAGTCGAAATCACCAGCAGGCCTTTGCGGCCGTAGCTGTCGACGATGAACCCTGCCGTCGGTGCGCCCAGTACAATGAAAAAACCTGGGAGCGTTAAGACCAGCCTGACCAGCAGGTCCACGTTTGGTAGGTCGGAGAAAGTGGCAAGCATGGCAGGTAGGGCGGGGGCTATGGTCGCGCCAGCCATGATCGTAATCTTGGTTAGCTGTCTTTCTTAGCTGTCTTTCAAGGTGGCCTGGAACATGCCGCCGCCTCCGTTTTTAGCTCACTGCAATGTATCTTAGTATTATGAGATATGTTAATGGTCAATTATCTTGTTGTTAAGTATCTTAGCGATGATATATAATAAGCATATGAGTACAGATAAGATTGATCGAGTCATCAAAGAATCCAGTGCGATGTGGCCCGGCTACTGCGCTGAATCGGAAGAACTGGTTTTGCGCCTGTTCAGGGCGTTCCATTTCATGGAGCAGGAGATGATTTTTGGTCTCGCCCGGTTCGACCTTGCAGTCGGAGAGTTTGGCGTGCTGATCGAACTTCGCCTTTCTGGTCCGCCTTTTAGACTAACGCCAACTCAACTATACAATCGGCTGCTGGTGACCTCCGGTGGGATGACCGGTCGCATAGACAAGCTGGAAAATCGTGACTATGTTAGGCGCGTTCGGGATCCTGACGACCGGCGTTCCGTACTTGTTGAGCTCACGGAGCAGGGCATAGACGCCATTAACACGGCAGCCTGCGCCCAGCATAAGGTAGAAGAGCACCTGGCTGAATGCCTGACCTCCGATGAGAGAGGGCAGCTCACGAGGCTGCTTAGGAAGCTACAAGTCGACCTGGAATCGCACGACTGCTGCAGCGGCGGCAGTGCCTAGCATCAAGATGCTAATAATATCCCGGAATGGTCTCAACATAAGAAGGATGGAAATTGCGTAGAGAAGTACCTGAGGGCGAGCGCGTCGGATTTCTGGCTGCCTCAAAGAGTGGCCTGAACGGGCGCATCGCCAATATTTTCAAGCCTTACTGGGGTAAGGTGTCGGCCGTAGGAACCCTTATTTTAATAACGGCCGGATTGGGCGTAATAAACCCTGTCCTTATTCGCACTGTATTCGACTCCGGTCTATTTCCGGAGAGCGGCGTGCCGAACATGAATTTGCTCTGGAAAGTCGCAGCTGTTATGGCGGCAGTTACCGTGTTTACGGGCGGCCTTGGCATTGTGCAGACTTTCTACACCAATGAAGTGGGCCAGCGGGTTATGCGGGACCTCCGCGATCGCCTGTACCGTCACTTGCAAGGCCTATCGCTAGGTTTCTTCACGGACACGCGTACCGGCGAAATTCAGTCTCGGGTAGCCAACGATGTAGGAGGTGTGCAGAACGTCGTTACCAGCACTATATCCGACGTGCTGTCCAACAGTGTGATCTTTCTTAGCACACTCGTCGCCATGTTCATACTCTCATGGGAGCTGACTCTGGTTGCGATGGCTACTGTCCCGGCCTTCGCGATTCTCTCAAAGTTTGTGGGCGCCAAGCGACGGGCCATCAGTTCCGAGACTCAAAAGGCTGCCGCAGACGTTACAGCCATAACCCAGGAGACGCTATCTATTTCTGGCGTCATGCTCACGAAATTATTCGGCA
Organism: uncultured Chloroflexota bacterium; assembly: GCA_913046025.1. Next base: position 10,035 of record CAJWRP010000018.1, on the reverse strand, counting down.
GGCAACCACAGGAAGTCGAAAGGTTTGGCGAGCGTAACCTTCGTCTTTCCGATCTGACCCTGCGCAGACAGATGACAGGCCAAGCCTTTTTCACGGTAATGCAGATATTCTTCTCCGTATCTCCGGTGATGATTTACGTCATTGCCGGCTATGTTTTGTCCGGCGGCACTCCCTCGGTCATAACGTCCGGCACCATCGTCGCGTTTACTACATTGCAGTCCCGCTTGTATTTCCCTATCGGCACACTTCTCAGGGTCTCCGTCGAGCTCCAGGCCTCCCTGGCCCTGTTCGAGCGTATCTTCGGCTACCTGGACATTAAACCGGAAATCGAAGATAAGAATCCGGCCAAGGATCTGAAGCCTGACGATGTGAAAGGCAGGATCGCTTTCAAGGGCGTGAGTCTGGACTATGCAGCCGTGAAAGCCCACCATAGCGAAAATGGTGTCGCAGAGGAGGTGCCACACGGCCTCGCCTTGAATAACGTTAGCTTCGAGATAAAGCCCGGCCAGTTGGCAGCGTTCGTCGGGCCTAGCGGAGCGGGCAAGACTTCCATTTCATATCTGATACCCCGCCTCTACGACGTCACTGAGGGTGAGGTATCCATTGACGGCGAGGACGTGCGTGACATTCGCCTGGCGTCGTTGGCCGGATTGATCGGTTACGTTACGCAGGACAGCTATCTTTTCCATGCCAGCCTTCGAGAAAACCTGATGTACGGCAATCCTGATGCCACACAAGAGCAGATGGAGCAAGTGGCCAAGGCAGCTTTCATTCACGATCGCATCATGGCATTCCCTGATGGATACGATACTGTGGTGGGCGAGCGAGGCTACAGGCTATCCGGTGGCGAGCGCCAGCGCCTTTCCATAGCCAGAGTGATCCTGCACGACCCGCGAATACTGATACTGGATGAGGCTACCTCAGCGCTGGACACAACCAGTGAGCGCTATGTTCAAACGGCCTTGGAGCCCCTGATGAAGGGCCGTACCACAATTGCCATCGCGCATCGCCTTTCCACAATACTGGCAGCCGACGTTATCTTTGTTGTGGACCAGGGCCAAATCGTGGAGCACGGCACCCATCAGGAGCTGTTGGAGATCGGCGGACTCTACGCCAATCTGTATTACGAGCAGTTTGACGGCGGTCGTGTGGAGTCTCTTTGCGAAGATGGCATTGTGCTTTCCAATGGCAAGGTGATTGCTCCCAGAGGAGAGGTTTACGCGGACTAAGGTTAGGCTCTCAGTATCCAGAAATACGGAATAAAAAAGAGTGGCGGCCATTTGACCGCCACTCTTTTTTATTAGCTTGTTTTGAGGAACGATTACACGTCCAGGTTCTGCACCTCGAGGGCGTTGGCCTGGATGAAGTTCCTGCGCGGCTCCACAACGTCGCCCATCAGCACTGTAAAGATGTTGTCGGCGGCTACCGCATCTGCGACGGATACCTGCAGTAACGTACGCTTTTCTGGGTCCATGGTCGTTTCCCATAGCTGGTCGGCGTTCATTTCGCCAAGACCCTTATAGCGCTGAGTGCTGATATTCCGCCGATTCCGCAATTGGGTTATTACGCCTTCTTTTTCGCCTTCGCTGTATACGTAATGTATTTGGCGCCCCGATGTTATCTTGTACAGCGGTGGCTGGGCTATGTAGAGGTGCCCGTGCTCGATGAGGTCCCTCATGTGCCGGAAGAAGAAGGTCAACATCAACGTCCTGATATGAGAGCCGTCCACATCGGCATCGGTCATAATGATGATCCTGTGGTAACGGAGCTTGCTGACGTCGAAATCGTCGTCCACCCCAGCGCCGATAGCCGTAATCATGTAGCGAATCGCTTCGTGGCCGAGAATCTTGTCAGTCCTGGCCTTCTCTACGTTGAGGATTTTGCCTCGCAATGGCAGGATGGCCTGCGTGCGCCTGTCCCGTCCCATCTTGGTGGTACCGCCTGCGGAGTCTCCCTCAACCAGGTATAGCTCACACAGTGCAGGATTCTTTTCGGAGCAGTCGGCCAGCTTGCCGGGTAGTCCACCGCCGTCCATGGCATTCTTGCGAATAATTAGGTCTCGTGCCTTCTTGGCAGCGTCTCGTGCGCGCTGGGCCGTCTGGCACTTCTCGATAATGCGCTTGGCCTCTTGCGGGTTGTCCTCCAAATAGATCTGAAGGCCCTCAGCGACAATGCTCTCCACCTGAGTTCTCACCTCGGGATTCCCTAGGCGTGTCTTGGTCTGCCCCTCAAACTGGGGGTCCGTTAGCTTAACGCTTATTACGGCGGCCAGGCCCTCGCGGGTGTCATCGCCGGACAGGTTAGGATCGTTATCCTTCAGCAGCTTTTGCTTTCGAGCGTAGTCGTTGATTATGCGCGTGAGAGCGCTGCGGAAGCCCGTGATATGCGATCCGCCGTCGATAGTATTGATGCAGTTTGCGAAAGAGTGCACGTATTCTGTGAAGCTGTCGTTGTACTGCATGGCAGCCTCGACGATGGTGCCGCCTTCCTGGCTCTCAAAGTAAATAGGGTCAGCGTGAATGGGAATCCTGTTCTGATTCAGGCTTCTTACGAAACTGGAGATACCGCCTTCAAAATAATAAGTGACATTCGAATTTGGCCAGATGCTGTCGTGGCCTACCCAGTCGCTCTTGAAGCTGATCAATAGTCCCTTGTTGAGGTATGCCATCTCCTTGAAACGCTGGCTAAGTACCCCAAAGTCGTAAATGAACTCACCGAATATCTCTTCGTCTGGGTGGAATGTAATGGTTGTGCCCGATTTATTGCGGTCTGCCCTGGGAGCAGCCTCAGTTGTCAGTTCGGACACCTTTTTTCCGCGAGAGAACTCCTGTGTGTGTATGCTTCCGTCTCGGAGAACTTCTACTGTAAGCTTGTCAGACAATGCGTTGACCACAGAAGCGCCGACGCCGTGTAGGCCGCCGGAAACTGTGTAGGCCTTACCGCCAAACTTTCCTCCGGCGTGAAGGGTAGTCATCACAGTCTCGACCGCTGTTATCTTTGTCGTTGGGTGTATGTCTATGGGGATACCACGACCGTCGTCGGTGATGCGCACGGAACCATCTTGCAGAATGTGGATGCTTACGCTGGACCCGAAATCTGCCATGAACTCGTCCACGCTGTTATCGACGATTTCGTAAAACAGGTGATGGAGTCCACGCTGATCGGTGCTTCCGATGTACATACCAGGACGCCGGCGAACGGCTTCCATTCCTTCCAGCACCTGGATGTCATCAGCGGTATATTCATCTTCCTGTTTACCGTTACGGCTTGCCGCCATATTATGCTCCTAATGTCTGCTCACTCGATAAGTAGATCAGCGAGTGCTTAATTGATTACACAGTGCACCCGAGTCAGGTTTTGGTCAATCAAAATCCCCGCATTTGGGGAAGAGGTAAATCAGGTGGGTTTCGTTCCACCAAAAAGAGGGCTTTAACCCCCGGGTAGTGGACTATATTGAACAATTTAATGCTAGGTGATTAACGATAATATTTTAGCATTTTTTGGGGTAAAAATCAAATATTTCCAGTACTAATGTGCTACTCCATTTAGGCATCACTTCTCTTCTTGGCCAGAACGCTGATAATCTCCAGGCCGGCCCTATTCGCCACCTCTGTAGTTATCGCTCCCGGACCGTCATATGGCGGTGAGACTTCGACGATATAGGCGCCCACCAGTTCAACTGACGAGACAATGCGGCGAACGGCTCCTAGAAGCTGCATTGAGGTCAGTCCGCCGGGCTCAGGTGTGCCCGTGCCGGGGGGGCAAAGGCCGTATCCAGCACCTCAATGTCCACTGATAGCTAGATGATCTCCGGGCCGTCCAAAGCCTCGCTGATGATTTGTTCTAATCCGTCCCTGAAACCTCTCACCTCGATTTCTGCCATGAGGTGCCAGCGCATGCCCTTTTCCTTCATCCAGTCTAAGAGCTCCCGCTCAGGCCAGTAACTACGCAGGCCCACCTGCACGAAATTCTTGTCTGGAATGGCCCCGCTTTCCAGCAGTCGTCGCATGGGGCTGGCGTGGGAGGCGAGCACCCCGCCGTAGGCTGTGTCCCAACATAGGCGTGGGCGTCGAAGTGGACCATTCCTACCTTGCCGTAACCGCGGTGCTGAGCAACGGCTGTGGCGCTCCGAAGCGTAATCGAGTGATCTCCACCCAAGACTATGGGCAGCGCCTTTGCGTGCAAGGCTTGGGGGATTTTTTTGTCGGATGGTTTCGTGGCTCTGTCCCAGCAGGCGTGGAGGGCAATTAACGTCACCGAAATCAACAACCTTCAGCTCGCGCATTGCATAGGATAAACGTCCAGACCCATGTGGTAAAGTCGTTCGTTGGGGCTTCCAGAGTACCAAGCTTGTCTAATCGCGCATGGCCCGAACCTGGCGCCTGGTCAGTTCATTACGCCGATGTCAACCGGTGTGCCTATGATTTCCACGTCAGGGTTCATGGACTTGAGCTCATCCTGCCTAAGCGTAAACGGTGCGTGGGCAAAGGTTGAAATGCCCTTGAAGTTGGATTGCGGATCGGATCCTCTTAGATCAGCCATGGTTTGAGTTCACCTCCATTCATCAGCTAGCGTGGTTCGTATCCTGATTTATTTCATGATCTGGTTGAATGATATGCCAGTCTTAGTTAGAATCATCGTTCCCCGCCCCAGGGAATTTTGTAAAATTTGCAACGCCGGAGACAAACATGAGCAGGCAGGAGACGCCTTTAACCGAACTAGTTGCCCTTAGGCACAAAGGCTGGTTCATGATATCCGGACTAGCTTCTGGTCATGCTTTGTACCACTGGTTCCTGCAGAGCTTCGTTGTAGCGCTGCCGGAGATTCAAGCGGCCTTTGGCTTGAACAGCGTAGGTATTGGTGGAGTGCTGACGGTGCGAGAGCTGGCATCCGGCATTGTGACTCTACCGGCCGGTGTAGTCGTGGATATGCTCCGGCGGCATTGGGGAACTTTGATGGCCGTCTGCATTGGCGGCCTGGGATTGGGAGGCCTGCTCATGGGCGTCTCGCCCGTGTATCCCTTGCTTCTTGCAGGCATGGCAATAGTGGCGATATCGCACTCGATATGGCACCTGCCCGCATCTGCAGCGCTTTCGCAGCACTTCCCGGAAAAGCGGGCAACTGCTCTGTCGTTCCATGGGGTCGGAGGCAGCATAGGTGATGTGGCGGGGCCTGTCATCACAGGCCTGCTGCTGGCGGTGCTTAGCTGGCGAGGGATCCTGAGCTGGTATGCCGTGCCGCCTCTGGTGCTGGCTTTCGTAGCGATGTGGGCCTTTCGAGGCATAGGTGACGTTCGGGACCAAGAGTCCTGTAGCGCTCAAGGCTCCGATCGGATGGCCGTCACCAAGGCTCTGATGAAAAATCGCGTCCTTTGGGGAATAGCGCTAGTCAAAGGACTTCGAGGCATGTCTCTGGTGGCGCTGGTTACAGTGTTGCCTTTGTACCTCAATACCGACCTTGGACTGAGCACTTCGGTACGAGGCGGCCACATCGCCTTGCTTATAGCCATAGGCATTGTTGCCAAGCCGGTAGCGGGGCACCTCTCCGATCGCTGGGGCAGGAAGCAGATTCTCGTCCCTGGTCTGGCATGGTCGTGCTTGATAACACTTCTGCTTATACCCTTTGGACAAGGAGCTGCCCTTACTGTATTGATTGTGTTTCTAGGACTGTTCCTATATCCCGACCAGCCTATTTTGACGGCCGCTACGCTGGACACCGTGGGCCGTGAGGTCGCCTCTACAGCGCTAGGATTGACCGGATTCGTCTCATTCATAATGAGTTCTGCCTCGCCTCTTGTTGCCGGCGCACTGTACGAGTTCGTTGGCATCGATGCTACTCTGTATTACGTCGGTGCACTGTTCGCTACGGCCGCACTGATTATGGTGGTGCTGCCGATAAAGACGGCTGGTGGAACCTAGTTGCCGGTAGCTTGCGCCGTGGATATGATGAATTTATTTCTCTTAAGGAATTCGGAGTAGATCCAATGAGTCAAGAGCTACCCCACGCTATCCTATTCGATCTGGACGACACTATATTGAGCTTCGGGACCCTGGCCGATGCAGCCTGGCGAAAGGTGGTCGGCCAGTACATTCCCCAGCTTCCGGGTGTTACTGCGGATGTGCTGTTGGCGGCTGTACTGGAGCGGCGGGACTGGTACTGGAGTGATCCGGAGCGCCACCGCAGAGGTCGCCTCGGATTGGAGGACGCTTACGGCGACATCGTGCGTCACGCTTTTGAGTTGCTGGGAATCGCAACACCGGGCCTAGCAAGTCAGTTAGCCAACGACTATGGTGTGGAGCGAAGCAGAGATATCCGACCCCTCCCTGGAGCAGTCGACACCCTGCGAATTGTCAAGGAGAGAGGCGTCAAATTGGCCCTGATCACCAATGGTGATAAGGAGACCCAGAGGGGCAAAATCAACGACCATGATCTGGCCAACTTCTTCGATTGCATTGTCATCGAAGGCGAGTTCGGCATCGGCAAGCCCAATGACGAGGTCTACATACATGCCATGGAGACACTGGGCGTCGGGCCGCACGAGACGTGGATGGTCGGCGATAACTTCGAATGGGAGGTCGTTGCGCCAAAGCGGCTCGGTCTTACAGCGATCTGGGTAGACTCCCTGGCCGAAGGCTTGCCGTACGCACCTTCGGTGATGCCTGATCGTATTATTAGTTCAATTACGGAACTAATTTAGCACGGGATAATAGACATACAGGCGTCACCGACTTTCCTTATGGCCCGCTTCACAATATAATCTGTCTAATTTGAAGTGCAAGAAATGCCTTCACAGGAGATTCAAAAAATGCCCGATCAGCAGACATTCAGAGAAGCCTGGGGCAAGTACGCCTCCAGTGTATCAGTCATTACTTCCATCGAACCGGATGGTGCTGTTCATGGAATGGCTGCCAGCGACATCAGCTCTGTCTCCTTGGAGCCTATGCTAGTTCTGGTGTGTGTCGGACACAATCGCAACTCATTTTCCCTGATACATAAGGCTGGTCGTTTCGCTTTGAACATTATGGGAGAGGACCAGTCGGACATAGTGAAGCACTATGCCTCACCTGCTGAAAAACGCGATCCCAACAAGGGAATTTCGTTTACGTACACCGATAGCGGTGCGGCCCTGATAGACGGCAGCGTCGCCCAGATGGACTGTCGTGTAGTCAGTGAGCACGTGGCTGGTGATCATACGATCTTCATTGGCGAAGTGGATGACATTCGAGTTCATGAGGGCATGCCCTTATTGTATTGCGAGGGCAGTTTCGGTAAGTTCGATATGAATATCTAAGCTTGACGTTGGCGGAGTACGCGCGCATCTTAATATGATGTAAATTAGGGGCGATCTGCTGATGCGAGTCGCCCCTGTTTTTATCTAGGGATTCATGGATGCCCAGTATCTCATCAATCTTATGAGAATGTAAATGTAGGTGCCAAGAGTATGAAAGTCGGCGTGAATCTAATTAACTTTGGGCCTGGAGCCACACCTGACTCACTGCGTAGATGGCTGGAGCTATCCGAGGCGTTAGGTTACCACCTGATCATGACGTCCGATCATATTGCTATAACGCCTGACGTGCAGGGACGCTACCCCGCGCCCTTCTATGAGCCGATAAGTTTGCTGGGCTGGATGGCCAGTGTCACTACGAAGATGGAGATCGGCACTACTGTAATCATCGTCCCCTATCGCAATCCGGTGGAGACGGCCAGGGCGTTGGCCAACATCGATCAGCTTAGCGGCGGCAGGCTCATATTCGGCGTTGGCATCGGTTGGGCGCAGGGCGAGTTCGAAGTGCTGAAGGTCCCGTTCAGGCAGCGAGGGGCGATCACAAACGAGTATCTCGAGGCCATCAAGCTGCTGTGGACTCAGGACGTGGCGTCTTATCAGGGCAAGCACATCTCGTTCCAGGACGTTCACACGGCCCCCAGGCCAGTTCGTTCGCCTCATCCGCCTATATGGGTTGGTGGTCCCAGCGACGCTGCCATGCTGCGGGCTGTGCGATACGGCGACGCCTACCACCCGATTCGCATTCGTATGGACTGGTTCAAGAACGAGGGCATTCCTAGGCTTAAGGCCATCGCGGATGAAGAGGGCAAGCCCATGCCGTCGCTATGCCCCAGGGTGCGCCTGCGCATCATGGAGAGCGACATGCCGGACGATGAACGCATCGTTGGAGAAGGGTCTGTTGACCAGATTCGCAGGGACATGGCCCAGCTAGAGGAGTTGAGATGCTCTTACGTGCTGCTGGACACCTATTACGACGACATCGAAGCTACCAGGCATAACGAGGTTGCCTGGCGCATGCTGTCGGAGATGGCCGAGAAAGTTCTCGATTTAGGCGGCCAGACGTTGCGGTAAATTTTGGATTTCTCTGATCAGTGTCTATTAAATTGCAGTGGAATAAATCGGCAGGGCTGGGGAAGATATCAAGCTCCTATCGCCTTCGAACAAGTCGGGCGTGCGAATCGCTGAATTTCGGTTTCTTAAATGCTCAGTTAATAATCCTAATAGTCCGGCTCAAATGCAGGCCGTCCAATGCCAAAAAATAGAGGTGTAAAAGAATGGCACGAGTACCCTATGTGGAAAGGGACGAACTAGATAGCGAAGGTCAACGGATATATGACCAGATTGCCGCAGACAGAGGTCGCACAGAGGTGGGACTGCAATTTCGAGCGTTGCTTAACAGTCCAAAGGCAGCAGGCCATTTAACGTCTGTGGGCGCGGCGCTTCGATTCAACAGTTCTATCCCAGAGGGTCTGAAGGAGCTTGCGATAAGCACAACTGGACGCGAATGGGACAGCGAAATTATCTGGAGTGCTCACTCGCCGTTGGCTGCCAAAGGTGGAATCAGTGACGCGTCTCTGGAGAGCGTACGCACTCGTAAAGACCCTGAATCGCTGACCGCTGATGAGGTCATGGTTACACGATTTGTCCACCAGCTGGTCCAGGACAAGAAGGTGTCTGATGATGTCTTTGCGGCTGCTGAAGACCTGCTCGGAGTACAGGGGGTTGTAGATCTATCACTCATAGTTTCGTACTACAGTGGGTTGGCTTTGCTGCAGATTGCGCTGGAATTGAAATTGGAGCCGGGCCGGGTTTCCACGCTCTAGCATGCCTAGCTGGATAAATCTCTCCACGAGAATAAATGCGAACATAAAAAGGCCGAGCGCGGGCAAACAGTTCCAGTGCGCTCGGCCTTTTTATTCAGGCAAAGTGTTGTGGAGCCTAGATGGCCTCCTCGTCGCGCTCGCCGGTGCGCACACGATACACGGCGGATATGGGAGACACGAAAATTTTGCCGCCGCCGATGCTTCCGGTCTATGCTGCCTCCATGATGATGTTGCAGACGCTGTCGGTGTCATCGTTCTTGATAACTAGCTCCACCTTGGTCTTGGGCAACATGTCGATCTCGATGGCCTGCGTTCCTCGAAAACGCCGCGTAGATTATCACTACATTAGGCACGTCGTAAATCGACTATCCCGCGTTGGCGTTGACACTGATTAGTACCGGCATTACACTCGCACAAGTCTACAAAGCAACAGACAACGTATTGTTCGGTCATATTCAGCGGAGTGGAAGGCATGAACGTTAGTGGTAAAGTAGCACTGGTCACAGGTGGCGGACGGGGTATCGGCAGGGGCATATCGCTGGTCCTAGCCAACAATGGCGCTGACGTTACGGTTGCGGACCTGAATGCAACAAGCGCCGACGCCGTTGCTCAAGAGGTCTCTTCAACAGGTAGGCAGTCCATGGCTATCACAGTGGATGTAACGGACATTGCCTCCATTGAAAACATGGTTGCGCAGGTCATCGATCGCTTTGGGCGCGTGGATATTCTGGTTAACAACGCCGGGGTAATTGGAGCTGTGGGCTGGGAAGACAGAGAGAAGCCCAATGAAGAAGACTGGGATTTCATATTTAGCGTTAACGTTAAAGGCATTGCCCGCGTTACGGATGCAGTTTCTCCCCATATGGTAGGCCGGAGATATGGCAAGATCATTAATATAGCATCAATCGCCGGTCGCAGAGGAAG
>CAJWRP010000017.1 GCA_913046025.1 uncultured Chloroflexota bacterium | reverse complement strand
TGAAGACATCCAGAATCGACTCGAGACAAAGATAGAAAATAAAAAGGGAGGCCATTAATGGCCTCCCTTTTTATTTTCTATCCCAAAGATTCTAATGATGATGCCCTGAAGCGGCAGAGAAATCTGTCTTGGGCGCTGGGACGAAGAGCAGCACCACAGCACCTACGACGAAAAGAGCCGCCACGTAGAGGAAGGTATCACCAGCGCCCCTGTTGTCGTAAATTATACCGGCGATTATCGGAGATGGTGCGGCAAAAAGGAACCGGGCGAAGGACAGCACGCCGAGAACAGTGGTGGCAACGCCTTCCTCCGATACGTCCAGCGCGAGAGCCGTAAGTACAGGCTGGTCTCCAAAGAGGAACGTTCCAAGAAGCGCGATTACCAGTATCAGTCCCAGACCGCTGGTTGCTGACGACAAGAAGAACGCCAACACAGCAAGAAACAGCAACCCAGGGACTAGAACATTCTTCCTTCCCAGCCGGTCGGACAGGTATCCGACCACAGGCGTTGAGACTATGCCCACCGCCATTAGCAGGCCTAAATGCAAGTTCCATTCCAATGCATTCATCCCCAGATCGCGAAGGAACATGGGTAAGAAGGTGACCAAGGCAAGGAACGCCATGCCTCGAACTCCGCCTACGAACGCCACCACCCACAACACGCGATTTCGCAATACGCCTTTTGTGGCCTGCCACTGTTCATTGCGAGACGGGGACACATCCTGGTCTTGACTGTCTCTGCCAATATACCTGAAAGACCAGTAGACCAGAAATGCCAGGAATAGCGGCACGGCAGCATAGATGCTTATTATCTCTTTCCACGCCATGAATCCCAAGAGCAACCCGGTAAAAGGAGGTGCCAGAGCGTCGCCGACTTGGCCGCCAACGCCGTGAAAGGAGAGCGCCGTCCCTCTACGGCGTGTGAAATGGTGTGAAAGCGACGCCATTGCTGGTAGGTGCCATATCGATGAAGCTATGCCCACGATGGCCATACCTACAAGAAGTGCCGGATAACCAGGAGCCAGGCCAACAACCAGCCAACCTATGCCAAAAAAAGCCATGCATAGTCCAAGAATGAGGCCCCAATATTTCCTGAACGCGTCGGCAATTACCCCGCCTGGCAGAGTCACTAGACCAGACGCGATTTCCCGGGTCGTAGCGATGCCGCCCATAGCAACAAAACTTAGACCAAAATAATCCTGCACCACAGGCGACATTGCGGTGAAGCTCTGGGAAAACCAGTGGAACACTCCGTGGCCGCTGGTCAGTGCCGTAATGATGAAACCACCGCGACGCCTTATGTCCTTATCGTGTCCATGTTCGTGCGAGTCATGTTCGTGCGAGTCATGTTCGTGGGAATCATGTTCATGATCATCATGATCGTGCTCGTGATGATCGCTCTCATGTTGATGCGAAGGGTGATCACTAGAAGTTGGCTGTTCTTCCATTGATATGCTCCTTTGATAAGTTGCAATACAGAACTGTCGGCGCTTCGATCCGTTGGCAGTAATGTTACGTCATGTAGGCTTGCCGCACTATTCAAAAATCTTTTAAAGTTTCTCACAAATTCATCATTGGTGCATCTTCTATCTTCATGACTTCCTCATGCGGGCAGTGGCATACTCAGGATGAGCGGTAAATAGAGGCTAGGGCATGTTCCAGATAGCACTTCAGAGATCGCCAAATAACGTAATACTCCGTGAAATTCAGCGGCAGGAGGGATACAAGATGTTCAAAAAATTGACAGTTCCATTAGATAGTTCTGAACTCGCGGGAGGTATTCCTCCGTACATAACAAACATGGCAGCCAGCCTTGGCACATTTGTAGTGCTGCTTTCCGTCATTAATCCTGACGCCATCAAGTTTCCAGGCCGGCTTGTTGAGGCTGGTGGACCTGGCGCTGCGAGCTTGGAATCTGCAGGAACAACAGCAAGCATCGTCGAACTGACAACTCGAAGATGAACTGAAGTTGCTAAATTGTAAAAGTGTGTCTCAACTCATGGACTAGTCTAGCGGCCCGCAAATGCGAAATCAGGAATTTAACTCTCTGCCATTCCCATCTTCAGTATGATCTTCCACTCCTTCGACGTGACTGACTGAATTGACAGCCGGGAGTTGTTGACCAGAACCATCTTCTCCAGGCCCTTGGTATTCTTGATCTCCAGCAGGCTGACAGGCCGCGTGAACCCTATGCCGGCCTTAATATCCACCATGTACCAGATGGGATTATCCGGCGTGCTCTTGGCATCAGGATGCTCGGAATCCGGATCCCATGCCGTATCGTCTGGGTAGCCCTCTTGCACGACAACAGCCGTACCCACCACAGCATTGGGCTTGGCGTTGGAGTGGTAGAACAGCACCTCGTCTCCGACTTTCATTTCGTCCCGCATGTAGTTCCTGCCGGTGTAGCTTCGAACGCCATCCCACTCGGCCGTCTGGTCATCTTCGCCCTGGAGGTCTGAGAACGAGTATGCGCCGGGTTCTGATTTCATTAGCCAGTATCGTTTTGCTGCCATAATATCCCCCGAATGGTATTTCCTGTAAAATCCAAAACATATGCTGCGAATTGACGGGATTTTAGCGCAGTCGCATACCAGATGGGAATACGTGGGTGTAGTTGAGCGAACAAAACGCCAGTGCAGAAGCCAAAATTAGCACGCCGAAGGAATTTCTCGGATTCCATCCGGGGGAGGACCGGCGACTGGCCGACTGGCCTCAAATCGCCGACTACTTTCATTTGCTAAGCGGTCTTTCGGATAGGATCGTCACGCAAGATGTCGGCAAGACCACAGAAGGCAACCCGTTCCTAATAGCTACCATATCCTCACCTGAAAACCTGGCCAACCTGGAAAGGTATCGCGCCATTCAGAAGCGGCTTGCCGATCCCCGCACTATCGGAGACGAGGCCGAGGCCGACCGGTTTATCATAGAGGGCAAGGCAATCGTGGCAGTGACGTGCAGCATACACGCCACCGAGGTTGGCGCCACTCAGATGTCGCCTCTGTTGGCATACCATTTGGCCACCAGCGATGACGAGAGCGTCCTTCGCATTCTCGACGAAGTAATTCTTCTACTAATCCCGTCACTAAACCCGGACGGGCTGATATCCGTAAAGAAGTGGTACGACAGCACCATTGGCACGTCGTATGAAGGCGTAATGCCACCCTTTCTCTACCACAAGTACACAGGCCACGACAACAACCGAGACTGGTTCATGTATACCCAGGTCGAGACACGGCTGGTCCTGGAGCACTGCCTGAACGCCTGGCACCCGCAGATTGTTTACGATCTACACCAGACCCGTTCCACCGGCATGCGCATGATCCTGCCGCCCTTTATTGACCCCGTCGGGCCCAACGTCGACCCCATATTGCAGAGCGAGTTAGCAGTACTAGGTACCTCCATGGCAGCGGAACTTACTGCTCAGGGCAAGGCCGGTGTGGCTGTCAACGTCGTGTACGACGCCTATAGCCCCAACAGGACCTACCAGCACTACCACGCCGGCATACGTCTTTTGTCGGAGGCTGCCAGTGTGCGCATAGCAACGCCTATCGAGCTCCATCGCACCCAGCTCAGCTCGGACCGTGGCGAAAAACCCACTGAGAAATCCTGGAACCATCCTATGCCTTGGAAAGCAGGACCCTGGCGTCTTCGTGACATCGTAGACTACGACTTCTCCGCGGTGATGGCCTGCCTGAACAACGCCGCCCGCAATAGAGACACCTGGATTCGAAATTTCTACAAGGTTGGCAGAGCCGCGCTTACGTCCAACCGAGGCCCTTTCGCCTACCTCATACCAGAGCAGCAGCGAGACGCTCACGCCACGGCAGAGCTTCTAGGCATCATGGAGATGGGCCTGGTAGAGATACAGGAGGCTATTCAGGCTTTTCAGGCCGATGGTATGACCTATTCGCCGGGCACCAGAGTCATTCTTACCTCCCAACCATACGGTGCCTTCGCAAAAACTCTTCTTGAACCGCAAGCCTACCCGGACTTGCGGGGCGAATCAGATGGCGCTCCTAAAGCACCCTACGACGTCACGGCCCACTGTCTGCCGATCAAGATGGGCGTGGATGTCTACGAGGCAAAGGCACCATTTGTCGCAGAGCTGAAGCGACTGAGTAAAGTAAAGTCACCGAAAGGGCGCGTACTGATCAACGGCCACAGTAACATCGACGCATACCTCATACGACCGGAGACGAACGCCAGCATACGGGCGATCAACAAAATTCTGGATGGCGGTGCCAAGGTATCCTGGGCCAAAGAACCCATTCTCACAAACGGCACCCACTATCCGCAGGGCACGTTCGTTGTCCAGAGCGACAACGGTATCGCCAAGATCGTCGAATCCATCGCCACAGAGGTGTCGGTCGATTTCGCCGCGGCATCAGATATTCCTATCACGGCCTCATTAGATCTCAAAACTCCAAGAATCGGCGTTTATAAAAGCTACGTACCCGCCGTGGAGGAGGGCTGGACTCGCTACGTGTTCGACGAGTATGGCTTCGGCTACGAATCGATCAGCGACGGTGACATGCAACAGGGAGACCTGCACCAGCGCTTCGACGCCATCGTTTTGCCACATCAGCATACGCGCCATTTGCACCGGGGCCACAGCACCAGCTACTACCACCCTGACTACACCGGTGGAATCGGAGACAAGGGCGTAGAGCAATTGCGAGCTTTCGTTGAGGACGGCGGTACGCTGGTCACATGGGACAGCTCATCAAGATACGCCATTAGATACCTGGAGCTGCCGATTAGGAACGTGCTGGCTGGATACACACGCAAGGACTTCTTCGCGCCGGGAACGCTGGTGCGAATGTTACTGGACACCAGCCATCCCCTTGCTTATGGAATGCCGGGCAGGGCAGCGGCCATGTTATTTAATGGTCCGGCCTTTGACGTACGCGAGGGCAGGGTGATCGGCAAGTACCCTCTGGGGAATCCGCTCCTTAGCGGATGGCTCATCGGCCCGGAGAAGCTTTATGGTCGCACAGCCCTGGCCACAGTGCCCCTCGGCAAAGGCCAGGTTGTCCTCATGAGCTTTAGGGTCCACTTCAGGGCACAGGTCCGCAACACATATAAGATCCTGTTCAATTCGCTCTACCATAGCGCAGTTGCCCACGACCAGCAGGTCATCTAGTAACCTCAAAGTGTCTGCCCTTCTAGCACGCCCTGCAAGTCACGCCTAGTTGCCCTTTTTAATACGCCCCTTTAAAGTAGCGCTATCAAAATAGGAGGAGCCTCATGCCGTCTTCTTTGGTTCACGGAAAATACTTGGTGTGCAAGGTCAACGACGACAACAGTAGCCAGATTATTGAGGATGGCGCTGTTTTTCAGCAAGACGGGGAGATAATTGAAATCGGCTCCTACCAGGACCTCAAGGCAAAACACAGCGCAGACGAGGAGATCGGCTCATCAAATTTCGCAGTGATTCCAGGACTGATCAACGCGCACCACCATGTGGGTCTAACGCCTTTTCAATTGGGCGCTCTGGACGCTCCTCTGGAGACCTGGATAGTTGCACGCTGGTCGCTGCGCGACGTGGACCCGTACCTGGACACTCTCTATTGCGCCATGCAGATGATCGAGTCCGGTATAACCACCGTGATGCACAACCAGATGATGACGCGTCTACCCAGTGACGTTGGCCTATTCGATTCCAGCGCCCGCATAATCGAGGCATACGAAGACTCCGGCATGCGCGTGGCTTTTTCTCTATCGCACCGCGACCAGAACCACCTGGTCTACGAAGAGAACGACAAGTTCCTGGCAGCGTTGCCTGCGCAGTTGGCCTCCGGCGTCCGCGACTACCTGGGGGCCAGGCCTATCTCTATGGAGGATCACCTATCGGTGACCGCCGAACTACTGGACAAGAAGCAGTCCGACAGAACCAGAGTGTTCATCAGTCCACACAATGTTCACTGGTGCTCGGACTCCATGCTGCGAGAGATTAAGAACTTCGCCACACGCCACTCCACTGGAATTCACATTCACTTGCAAGAGACTGTTTATCAGAAGATGTACGGAACTCGAAACTGGAAGAGAACGCCTTTGGAGCATCTATACGATCTTGGATTCCTGGGGCCTGAGGTCTCTTGCGCCCACGGTGTCTGGGTGACTGAGGCCGACATGGATATTCTGGCGGAGACCGGAACAGCCATCTGTCACAATCCTAGCTCCAACCTTCGCCTGAAGAGTGGTGTAGCGCCTGTAAATCGAATGCTGGAGAGGGGCGTAACGGTAGCTATAGGCATCGATGAGGCTGGCATGAACGATGACAACGACATCTTGCAGGAGATGCGAATCGCCCAAAAGATGCACCGCGTTCCGGGAGTCACCAGCGCCAGCCCAAGCTCTCACCGCATCCTGGACATGACCACTGTAAATGGCGCAAAGGTGACCTTCTTCGGAAATGAGGTTGGCACACTGGAGGTAGGCAAACGAGCAGACATAGTGCTGGTGGACCTGGAACGAATTCAGGAGCCGTATCTCGACCCAGACACCAACATAGTAGATGCGCTGGTTTATCGAGGGAAGGGTATCGACGTTCGCACTGTCATAGTAGACGGCGAGGTAGTCATGCGAGACAGTAACATCACACGGGTCAAGAAAGCGGAGATCACCGACAGGCTGAAGGAGTCGCTGACAAGGCCACTGACTTCATCCGAGCAGAATCGCACAGGTCTAAGCAAGGAGTTGTTGCCCCATATCCAGCGCTGGTTCGAAGGCTGGGAGCTGGAGGGCGGTGCTCCGCACTACCGCTATAACGAACAGGAGTAGGCCAAACTACAGTGACCTGATGAGCTTGGCGGCTGCTTGACGCGCCGCTGGTAACCTTCCATAATCGCCTCCAACAAGCATATGAAGCATTGAAAAACTTCACCCCATTTTGATGGGGATTAATCGGAGGCATGAATGACCGAACAGGCAGAAGCAAAAAACATCCGCCTAATCTCACAACACAAATTGGATGGATTCGGCAATGGCGGGGAAGGCATAGCCCTTCAGAAGACCAGCGATGGACGGCGCATAATGTACGTCGCCCACGAGTGCGCCCCCAAGGACTTCACCGTTGTCGATGTCACCGACCCGAAGAATCCATTTACGGTAGTACAGACTGACCTGCCCCACAGTGACGTTCGCTCCAACTCTCTGGACCTGGTAGGGGACATTCTTCTTGTAGCCTATCAGACGATTAGGCCTGGTTTAAAACCCGCGGGCATGGGCATCTATGATGTCAGCGACCCGGCCAACCCCAAGCAAATATCTTTCTTCGACACATCTGGACCGTTCTCTCGCGGAGCGCACTGCCTGTGGTACGTGGACGGCCACTATGCGCATCTGACGACGGGCGCTGCGGATTTTGAGCCTCACAACCAGAAGGATGACCAGTTCCACATGATCGTGGATGTCAGCGATCCCGCCAATCCCAAAGAGGTTGGTCGTTGGTGGCTTCCCGGCACTCGCAAGGGCGACACCGAGGCCCAGCCAGTTAGGCACACGGTCAAAGATACTGGCTTCAGATTACACAACGTCAACATCTACCCGGACCATCCAGACAGGGCTTACCTGGGTTACATCGACGGCGGGGCCATCATCCTCGACACGTCCGACTACAGCAACATCAAGATGATCAGCCGACTGGACTACCATCCTCCGATGCCGGGCTTTAGTCACACGATGCTGCCGCTGTTTGAGCGAGGTCTGGCCATCGTCAGCGACGAGGCTATTACAGAGGACCTGAGCGATCACCCCAAACTAAGTTGGGTGCTGGACATTCGAGACGAGACTAATCCAATCATCATCAGCACTCTACCCATGCCTCCAGTGGAAGACTTTGGTCACAGGCCAGGGCGCTTTGGCGCCCACAACCTGCACGAGAACCGACCGGGTGACAATTCCTGGTTCTCGGACACGATTATCGTTGGAGCCTATTTCAACGCCGGAATTCGAGTCCACGATATCTCTGACCCCTTCAGGCCAGAGGAGATCGCCTACTACGTGCCGCCCGCATCTGACCCGGAAAAAGGCATCAACATCAACGACGTTTTCATCGACGAGAACCGACTGCTATACGCTATCGATCGCTTCGCAGGCGGCCTATACATCCTCGAAATGGACTTTTAAGAGCCAGGCGACGGGATACTGCAGGGCATATGACAAAGACGGCTGCAGTGGGCGATTGCGATCTGGCAAAAGATTACTGCAAATCGAAGGACAAAGACGGCTTTAGGGGACGACTGCGAGCTGGTAAAAGGGATGACGCAAGGCCAAGGATATAGACGTTTTAATTAAATCGATAAAAGCCGTTCGTGGAGATACCTAAAACAGAAGAGCCGGGCCGCGAATTTGACAAATTCGCGGCCCGGCTCTTTTTATTGGTTGGGGTTGGAAATTAAAGGTTTAGCTTCTCAGCCAGCCCGTATTCGTCGGCCAACACCTTCAGCTTGTCCCATGTAGAGTCCTCAACCTCGATGCCATCTACGAGCAGCTGCTTCTCCTTCAGAAACTCGGGTTCGCCAGGGTAGAAGATCTCGTCAAAGCCTGCCGCCAGTGGTGTCTCCTTGAGGTAATGCGCGAACTCTGTTACCTCTTTCTTGAAGTCCTCCAGGTCCCTGAACGCCTCAACCTTGAATGCAGCCATGAAGCAGCCGTCGTTGTGGCGACCTGAAGGGTCGTGACCAAATCCCAGGCCGGTGAGAATGCCTGAAAATATCTCGACCATCACACCAAGACCGTAACCCTTGTGGCCCTGATCGCCACCTAGAGGCAGCACCGCGCCACCACTTCGCAGGTCGGCGGGATCCGTGGACGAATTGCCATCCTTGTCGATGATCCATCCCTCAGGAACCGAGGTGCCTCTCGCAACGGCGACACCTAATTTGCCTGCTGCCACTGCGCTGGTGGCCATGTCGATAAACATGGGGCCTTCCAGGTTGCTGGGCATGGATATGCAGATAGGGTTTGTGCCCAGGCGAGCCTCTTTGCCTCCGAAGGGCACAACCGCCTTGGCAGACCGGCCGGAGTCGGCCGTCATCATGCCAATCAGCCCTTCATTAGAAGCCATGATGGGGTAATCGGCGACGCGACCCACGTGGCTCTGCCTGAACACCGTGGCAGCCGCTACGCCGTGCTCCAGAGCCTTGGCGATAGTAGTCTTCATCGCTCTTTCGGAGACCACGTAACCGTAGCCCCAGTGACCATCAACCACAGTCGTTGTGGAGGTCTCCCTGACCACCTCATACTCCGCACCAGGCATGATGTGGCCTCGCTTGACTCGATCAATATAGGTCGGAATCTGAATTATGCCGTGGGAGTCGTGGCCCACCAAGTTGGCTCCTATAGAGTGGCGCGAGACTATCTCCGCCTCTTCTGCGCTAGCGCCGGCTCCCATCAGAAGCTGGGCCGCTATATCTCTTAGCCTATCGGCCTGTACTGTAGGCATTGTCTCCTCCTGTCGATTTTGCGAATCAAATTATGGTTGGCGTACCTAAACGGTACACGCTCTACTTCTTGAAATACTATTCGGCAGCCCAGCCTTTTGCGGCATCTAGCGCTCGTGACCACCTGGTGCACAGACGCTGCCGAGTATCGTCCCTCATGTTCGGCTCGTAGCGCTGCCCTGAAGACCACAGGCCCTCGATCTCTTCCTGGCTTTCCCAGAATCCAACGGCCAGACCCGCCATATAGGCCGCGCCCAAAGCAGTGGTCTCGGCGACGTATGAGCGCTCCAGGTGCATATTCAGTATGTCCGCCTGGAACTGCATCATGAGGTCGTTGACCGAGCCGCCGCCGTCCACTCTTAACCCTCCGATATCCAGTCCAGCATCCTCTTTCATGGCCTCAATAACATCAAGGGTCTGGTAGGCGGTTGACTCTAGGGCTGCGCGAGCGAAGTGACCCTTGTTGGTGCCTCTGGTTATTCCCAGAATTGCCCCACGGGCGTACATGTCCCAGTGTGGTGCACCCAAACCAGTGAAGGCGGGGACGATGTAAACACCGCCATTGTCGTTAACAGATCGGGCCAGCGCTTCAACGTCGGCAGCCGACTCGATCATGCGAAGCTCGTCCCGAAGCCACTGCACCGTGGACCCTGTGGAGAAGATACTCCCTTCAAGGGCATATGTCACCTCGCTTCCGATGCTCCACGCTGGCGTAGTTATGAGTCCGTGATTAGAGGTCGTTGGCCTGTCACCGGTGTTCATCAAAACGAAGGACCCTGTGCCGTATGTGTTCTTCGTCATGCCGGGCCGAAAGCAGGCCTGGCCAAATAGTGCAGCATGCTGGTCGCCTGCCATACTTGCAATGGGGATGCTATTGCCGCCCAGGTAGTTACCACCCACGTGTCCGTAAACCTCGCTAGAAGACCGTACTTCTGGCAGAATCGCCCGGGGTATGTCCAGTTCAGAAAGCAGGTCATCATCCCAGTCCAGGGCGTTGATGTTGTACAGCATGGTTCGGGCGGCGTTGGTAACGTCAGTTGCGTGAACCGTGCCATTGGTCAGGTTCCACAGCAGCCAGCTATCGACAGTCCCGAAAGCGAGTTCGCCCGCCTCGGCCCTGCTCTGCCCATCTGCGATGTTGTCCAGAATCCAACGGACCTTTGTTCCAGAGAAATAGGCATCTATGGGAAGGCCCGTCTTGTCGCGAACGTCCTTTTCCAGTCCTTTGGCTTTTAGGGCACCACATAGAGGCGCGGTACGACGGCACTGCCAAACTATCGCATTGGAAACGGGAGTTCCGGTTCTGCGGTCCCACACCAGAGCGGTCTCACGCTGGTTCGTAATTCCGATTGCTTCAATTTGACCGGCGGAAATCTCGGTCTCCTCTAGCAGATCCTCGATCACCACTAGGCACGAATTGAAGAGCTCCTCTGGATTGTGCTCCACCCATCCAGGCTGAGGGTAAATCTGTTCAATCTCCTGGTAGGCACGCCAAAGCACCTTGCCTGCGCCATCGACCATGATCGCGGTAGTGCCCGTTGTGCCCTGGTCCAAGGCCAGAATGTAACCTGATTTAACCAATGCCCACCTCCGGCATCATACTTAGCCATGAATCGCTGCTTGTGTCAAGGAAATGCTTAAGTGATAATGTCCAGGAGCGGCATCAGTATGCCAGCGCGACATCGTAATTTATCGATTAGGCGAGGATCGTTATGGACGGGCGACGTATAAAAATCACAGCGGGTGACCAACAGGTCACGGCGATTCTGAACAGCAGTCACACCTCAGACCTTATCTTGGACGCCTTGCCGATTGTGGCATCAGCCAACACCTGGGGAGATGAGATCTACTTTCGCGTTCCCGTCGAGGACGAAGAGGACGGTGCCCAAGAAGTTGTGGACATGGGCGCTATTGGCTACTGGCCACCGGGTCAAGCCTTCTGCCTCTTCTTTGGGCGCACGCCAGCCAGCGTAGGCGACGAGATTCGGCCAGCCAGTGCGGTGAATGTTCTGGGTGCCATCGATGGCGACCCTCTTGTGCTGAAGCAGGTCTCTTCAGGCATGAAGGTCACTCTGGAGCAGGCCTAGCATGGGATTTTCTGACGATCTAAGAAAAACATTTGCCGATATGTGGGATCGCGAACAGCGGCATCCTTTTGTGACCGGCATAGGAGACGGCAGCCTCGAGCTGGACAAGTTCCGCTACTACATGCGTCAGGACTATCTCTTTTTGATCGATTTCTGTCGGGCAATCTCCTTGGCAGTGGCCAAAACAGCTGATGTCCAAGACATGGGCTGGTTCGCAAAGCTGCTTCATGAGACTCTGAACACAGAGATGGCTTTGCACATCAGTTTCTGCCAGGACTTCGGCATTACGGAGGCCGAGCTACTTGCTACGGAGCCTTCGCCGACGACGCTCGCTTACACCAAACACCTGTTGCAAACGGGGTACGTTGCCAACATCGGGCAGATCGCCGCGTCATTACTTCCCTGCTCATGGGGTTACGCTGAGATTGGCCATATGCTGGCCGAGAGGGGCGCTCCCGAAAGCCAGCCTCTCTACGGAAGATGGATAGAGATGTACAGCACGCCGGAATTCGCGGAGTTGGCTGAATGGCTACGGTCGTTTATAGATCGAATTGCAGAGGGCTGCAGTAGTGCTGAGCTTTTGCGCATGGAGCACGTATTCCGTACCAGCAGTCACTACGAGTATAAGTTTTGGGACGCGGCCTTTCACATGGAGCAGTGGCCAGTCTGAATCACTGCCTCGGAATTTGACCTAATTTTTCTGCAAAAGAAAAATGGCCTGGATTAAATCCAGGCCATTTCTTAATCTCAAGTTTTGGTTGGGGAAAATTAGTTACTGCCGACGGATGCCAATTCCTTAACTTCTGACTCAGACGCCAATATCCTGTATATACATCCACCAGCACCATCCCGGATGCTCTCTATTCTAGATATGTCCACATCCAGCACTTTGGAGATCAGGTGAAAGTCATAGGAGCATATGGAAGGGTTTTTCATTGCGACAGAACGGAATGGGCAGTTCATCAATTTCAGTTCGACGGCATTGCCATCTACACTCAATAAGGGCGAGAAGTCCTGTTGGTCCATCAGAGTAATCAAAGACTTTACTCGATTTTGGAAATTCTGCCCAATAGGAATTGCGCTATCCGAA
>CAJWRP010000016.1 GCA_913046025.1 uncultured Chloroflexota bacterium | reverse complement strand
GGTCCAGTATTGGGTGGGGATCTCGCTGCGACATTTGGATCGGTGCGACAAGTTTGCCAACGGTTCATGCCGCCCCAATCGATTCCACCCCCGCTGCATCCACTGCTGCCGGGGTGCGGCGCACCTATCGACTCGACGGGTTGGAGCGCGTCTGGATGGCACGCGGCGGGGTAGCCCACTTGATCGGGCCCTGAGGAAATACGCTGAACTCCCGAGAGGATGCTAGCGCATGCGGGCGCCCCGGTTCGTCAACTTCACCGCGTAGAGTGACGTACGCGCCGTGATGAAGAGCGTCTTGAAGTCGTCACCGCCAAAGCAGCAGTTGGCCGTGCGCTGCTCAGGCACCAGTATCTTGCCAAGAAGCTCTGCCTGCGGACTGTACACATGGATGCCGTCCCAGGCGCTGGTGAAAATGTTACCGTTCGAGTCGCAACGAAAGCCGTCTGGTTTCCCGGGCTGGACGACTGCGAACTCTCGGCTATTTTTGAGGCGGTTGCCGTCTGCCACATCAAAGACCCGGATGTGACCGGGCGCGCCGGTGTCGGAGATATACATCAGGCTCTCATCTGGGGAGAAGCAGAGGCCGTTGGGCATATCGAAGTCATCGCCTACAATCTCCAGCTTGCCGGTGTCCGGCTCTAGCCTGAAAACGTAATTCGCCCCGATCTCGCTCTCTGCCTTGTGTCCCTCGCGGTCGCTGAGGATGCCGTAGGGTGGGTCGGTGAACCAGATAGAGCCATCGGACTTGACGACGATGTCGTTGGGAGAGTTGAGGCGCTTGCCCTGATAGTTGTCCACCAGGGTGATCACCGTGCCGTCGGCCTCCGTGCGGCTTATGCGGCGACCTCCATGCTCACAACTGACCAGCCGTCTCTGGCGATCGCGGGTGTGGCCGTTGGTGTACCCACATGGCTGCCGAAATACAGAGTCGCCATCCGCATCCGACCAGCGCATCATGCGGTCGTTGGGAATGTCGCTCCAGAGCAGACAGTCGTCATCGGAGATGTACACGGGGCCCTCAGCCCACTCGGTGCCGGTGTAGTGCTTTATTAGCTTGGCGTCTTCGGGAAGCATGGCCTGAAACCGATCGTCGTAGACCTCAAAACCTTCGCGGACCTCTTCTGTAGGGCGATAAGTAGTCACTGTGAACATCCTCGTTTTTGATGCGGTGGCATGAAGTATACTCGTTGGCAGTGAAGTGTCCAAGCCACGCATGACTGCGGGCGTTGGCAGAGGAGGTCCAAGCCATCTTCAGAAAATTAGCCTTTCTGGCGGCGCTGCTGCCGATACTGCGGTTCTTCGTCGAAAAGGCCAAGGAACAGCTGGAGTCTATTCCTGCACTGCCGGACAACGCCGCCCTGGTCGAGATCGAGAACCACGCGGTGGAAATCGCACGGGCAGCCGGAGCGATTCTTGCTCGAAATTTTTCGAACGTTGCTTCACTCAACGTGGAGTACAAGGACGACAAGGAGTCCGACCCTGTCACCAACGCTGACAAGGAGGCGCAGGACTACCTCAAGGAGGCCATAGCTCGAAGGTTTCCTAAGCACGGCATACTGGGCGAAGAGGATGAGGAAGACGAATCGGTCGCTCCCGATGTTGTGTGGGTGCTGGACCCGCTGGATGGCACCAAGAACTTCCTGTCGGGGCTGCCTCTTTACGCCTGCTCTGTTGGGATCATATTCAGGGGAGTTCCTATTGCGGCTGCGGTGTTCCTGCCGTGGCCAAAGGACAGCGGTGGCATAGTGCTTCATGCTCGCAAGGGCGGTGGGGCCTTCGCTGACAACGAGCCTATGCACGTAATCGGGGATGCCGAGCCCAAGGGCAATCGACTGGTGACGCTGCCCGGTGGTATCGGCGGAATGTTCCGGTTCAACAAGCCCATGCATGGCAAAGTGGGCGAGGTCCGCATGACGGGTAGCATTGCCTACGAGCTATCAATGGTGGCCAAGGGCGTCACGCAGTACACGATTACGACCGCGCCGCTGCTTTGGGACGCCGCTGGTGGCGCGATGCTGGTGCTGGAGGCGGGTGGACAGGTGCTGGTTGGCGAGCGACGCACGGGCGTGTTTGGCTTGACGAACGAGTTGCGGTGGACCCCGTTAAAGAGTTTCTTCCCCAGTTGGCGCAGCGGTCGCACCACGATGAGCGAGATTCGCAAATGGCGCAAGCCGCTGTTCCTGGGCAACGCCGAACTTCTGAACTTCGTGATTTCAAATGTCAACAGTCGGACGTCTGTCAGGCGCAAGGTGATGCGCTGGGTGAAGAGCGCCGTGAAGCCTACGAAGAAGGCGGCGGCGGAAGAGAAAAAGAAGCCCGGCACCAATAAGGATCGCACTACTCATGCCTCGTAAGATTAAGGTGGAATTACCTGATGGCCAAGGTACTGTTTTGACGGAGATTGCGGCTGACAATGAGTTGCAACTTCAAGACCTGATTAAGGACACGCCCGACCTGCTGCCAACCGAAGAATTCGGAGAAGATCACTCGTATTTCGTGATTGGTAGGGAAACGTACTTGCCTTCGGGTGCAGTTGATTTAATTGGCCTCACACGGGGCGGTGATTTATTAATCATAGAGCTCAAAACGGGCCCTCAAAATTCAGATTTTCGCAGAGTGCTCGCTCAACTTCTTGATTATGGGTCAGACTTATGGCGTATGTCCCTTGAAGACTTTGAAAGCACCGTGGCGAGGCGATATTTCTTACATAACAGCTGCACGGACGAACGCGTGAAGGGCATCATTGCGTTAGCCGAGGCCATGAAGAAGGTTTGGCCAGATATCACGGAGCTAGAAACGGAAGCCTCGCTCCAGAAGCTGACCACTAACCTCGAGAATGGGAAATTTGAGTATGTGATTGTGGCTCAGCGATTTTCAGAACCGACGCTTCGAACCCTGGATTACTTGAACGAGAGCATGAACGGTTCAAAGTTTTTCGCCGTGGAGCTAGTAAAATTTTCCAGTGAGGAAATCTCTGCCTACGAATCGCGCACAATTGCGAAACCATCTCGTCCACCGACAAATGGCCCAATCATCACGGAGGTTGAAGCCCTTCATAAGATAAATGACGAGGATTATCGGCGTGCGGTGGGAAACATATTTGAGGTCTGTAGAAAATGGAACATCCAGCGGGCTTGGGGCGCTGCGGGAACTTCCATGCGTATCTTGACGAACGAGGGCAAGAGAATAACTATGGGGTGGTGGTTCCCGCCAGCAGGTTCCAATAGTCCACCTACATGGATGGGATTAAGAGACTTCACTTTGGGGTATGATCCAGGTTCAGTGGGAGAGGACAATTTCCTCAAATCACGATTAGATAAATATGTCGATAAAGTAAGCAGGATTCCTGGTGCTCAGAGGGAAACTAAGGCAGGGCTATATGCGTATCATTTTGATCCGCGGACCTTAGTACAAGCCGAGTCAAGAATTACCGAGTTGTTTGAAGAGCTACTTAAAGCGAATGATGAAAATCATGACTGAGGAATAATTCAGGGGACTCCAAATAATATGCTCCCGATGGTAGAATAGGGCTAAATATGCAATCGATATATCCCTTGTGAAGTCGCATTGTTAACGCTTCACCGACACCTTTACAGAGTGAACTAAGGACTGAAAATGCCGCTTGATAAGATCGTCGTTAAGGGCGCCCGCGAACACAATCTCAAGAACATAGATGTGACCATCCCTCGAAATAAGCTGGTGGTCATGACGGGGGTGTCCGGTTCGGGCAAGAGTTCGCTGGCCTTCGACACCATTTACGCCGAGGGGCAAAGGCGCTACGTGGAATCATTGTCGGCGTATGCGCGGCAGTTCCTGGGGCGAATGGACAAGCCTGACGTCGATTACATTGAGGGCCTCTCACCCGCAATTTCCATCGACCAGAAGGGCGTGTCCCACAACCCACGCTCGTCTGTAGGCACCGTCACTGAGATTTACGATTACTTGCGTCTGCTGTTTGCCAGGGTGGGACACCCTCACTGCTACAAATGCCGCAGGACTGTCCAGAAGCAAACGGTGCAGCAGATCGTAGACGCCGTGCTGAACATGGACGAAGGTGCGCGCATACAGGTCATGGCACCTATCGTGAGACGGCGTAAAGGTGAGCATAAAGAGGTGTTCGAGGATGCCAGACGAGGTGGCTTCGTCAGGGTTCGCGTTAACGGAGAGGTTCACGATCTCTCTGAGGCCTTCGACCTGGACAAGAAGAAATGGCACAACATCGAAGTGGTGGTAGACCGCCTGGTGGTTGGCGACAGCGCGGAGCAGAGCCGAGTTGCTGACTCTGTGGAGACTGCTCTGAAGATGGCGTCGGGAGTCGTGCTGGTTTCAGTTGTTGATGGCGAGGAGATTCTCTACTCCGAGAATTTCGCTTGTGTTCACTGCAACATCAGCCTGGGCGAGATGGAGCCCCGCACCTTTAGTTTCAACAATCCGCATGGGGCCTGCGCAACTTGTACAGGTTTGGGTTACAAGCTCGAGGTCGATCCTGATCTGGTAATTCCAGACAAGAGTCTGAGCATTGCAGAGGGAGCCGTCCAGCCATGGGCTCGCTCCGGCACCATGAGTCCGTGGTACTTCAGTCAGCTGGGCTCGCTGGCCAGGGCTTTTGATTTTTCGGTAAACGTTCCCGTTAGCGATCTGCCTGAAGATGTCATTGACGTGATGTTGTACGGCACAAGGGGCAAGCGCATCAGGGTGCGGCACGATACCAAGAAGGGCAAGACTTACCAGTGGGACGCCAAGTTCGAGGGCGTGTGCGTCAACCTGCAGCGCCGGTTTATGGAGACTGAGTCTGACCATGTGCGAGGTGACATCGAGCGATACATGTCGTCCAGAGCATGTGCCTCCTGTGATGGGCAGCGTTTGAAGGACGAGGCGCTGGCGGTGACGGTGTGTGGTCTGAACATCATGGAAGTTACCCATAAGTCCATAACAGCGGTGTTGGAGTGGGTAGCCTCTATTGAGGGCGATGGTCTAGATATTTCCAAGCCAGACATAACAAATAATGTAGCGCCGAAGGTATCCAAAAATGGCACGAAGGGTCGCAGTTCTAAGAGCAAGATCAAGGTGGCAGACCAGCCCGTACTTTCTGACAGGGAAAAGGCGATAGCGGACCAGATACTCAAAGAGATTGACGCTCGTCTGAATTTCCTGATGAATATCGGTCTGCATTACCTGACACTTTCGCGCAGCGCGTCGACGCTGAGTGGTGGTGAGGCACAGCGCATAAGGCTGGCTACACAGATCGGCTCGGGCCTAATGGGAGTGCTGTACGTCTGTGATGAGCCGTCGATTGGTCTGCATCCGGCCGATGATCACCGTCTAATTGGCACGCTGCAGAGGCTGGTAAGACTGGGCAATACGGTCTTGATTGTGGAGCATGACGAGGCCATCATGCGGTCCGCAGATTGGCTGGTTGACCTGGGTCCTGGTGCAGGTGAGCACGGCGGACATATTGTAGCGTCTGGTCCTGTGGAAGAGGTCATGGCCAACCCAGATTCTCTAACAGGCCAGTATCTGAGCGGACGTAAGAAGATTCCCCTGCCGGAGAAGCGGCGCAAGAAGAGTGGCAAAAAACTGGTTATTCGAGGCGCGGCACAAAACAATCTCAAGAACATCAATGTGGAGATTCCGCTGGGGCAACTGGTGTGCATCACAGGAGTATCGGGGTCCGGCAAGAGCACGCTGATCAACGAAATCTTGTACAAGAAGCTGGCGCAGCTACTCTATAAGGCCAAAGATCGGCCCGGACTGGTGAAGTCAATCGAGGGCGTCGAGCATATTGACAAGATCGTGAACATCGACCAGTCTCCTATCGGGCGAACGCCTCGTAGTAACCCGGCGACCTACACAGATACCTTTACTCCAATTCGAGAGCTGTTCTCGACAGTTCCAGAGTCACGAATGAGGGGTTACAAACCTGGGCGTTTTTCTTTCAACGTGAAGGGCGGGCGTTGTGAGGCTTGCAGCGGCGATGGCTACATCAATATCGAGATGCAGTTCTTGCCGGACGTTACGGTGCCGTGCGAGATTTGCGAGGGCAGTCGCTACAATCGTGAGGCGTTGGAGATCAAGTGGAAGAACTGCACCATTGCAGAGGTCTTGAATATGACGGTGACGGAGGCGTTGCCGATATTCGAAAATATACCTCGCGTGCGCAACCGATTGCAGACTATGCAGGATGTGGGCCTTGGTTACATTCGACTGGGACAGCCCGCCACGCAGCTCAGTGGTGGCGAGGCGCAAAGGGTAAAGCTGGCTAAAGAGCTTTCCAAGCGGGCCACTGGCCAGACGCTGTACATCCTGGACGAGCCTACTACAGGACTGTCCTTCGAGGACTGCGCTCACCTGTTACGAGTGTTGCAGAGGCTGGTGGATTCAGGCAACACAGTCGTGTTGATTGAGCATCACCTGGATATGATCAAGAACGCGGACTGGCTGATCGACCTGGGACCCGATGCGGGTGACAATGGTGGAGAGATCGTAGGAGTGGGCACGCCGGAGCAGATCGCCCGGATGAAGCACTCGTATACGGGCCAGTACCTGGCACCAATGTTGGAGTTGGCTGAGCATGTTGGCGCCGCAGACTAAGGGTTCTGGGTCTTAGGCCTTGGCCTCTTTGCACCGTTGAATGATTTCTGTGGTCGAGATACTTGTCGTGTATGGCACTGTACGTAAGATTCCCATGTCAATCGGAATCTGGTACAGGCTCCTTAGTTGCTCCTCTGGCATGTCGTCGCCGTGCACAACCAGGTCGATACCGTTTTTCTCTATCCATTCGGAGCTGACCTGCAGCGGTGCATTGGGTACGACCTCGTCAACGTAGCGGCAACCGGCGACACACGACATTCGCTCCTCCATCGTCAAGATGGGCTTACGCTTGTAACCCTCCACAACTTTGTCGGAGTGAATGCCTATCAGAACGTAGTCTCCCAGAGCGCTAACCTTCCGAAGAAACTCGACGTGGCCGAAGTGAAACAGATCGGCAACCATGTCCGCGTACACTCGTGTCATGCAGTGGAATCCTTTCTTTATCGGATATGGCTTTGAAGCGAATTCAATAGTAGTCTGCTGGCCAAATTATTCTTCAGTCAAGATCGTGAGTCGGCCAGAAGCCGTTTTAGGGTCGGGTTTGTAAACATAGGTCTTGCCTTGCGATAATCTCTCCATGTAAAGCAACTCCTCGTGGTCGCCATGGCGGACGACGACGGCGTACCAGTCATCGTAGGGAAGATTGAACTTGGTGTAGCCGCGAGCGTCTGTGTTGAAACGGCCAACTCCGGCAACTTTGACCTCGGCGTCTGAAACTGGATTCTCTTGTTGGTCGAGGACTCGAAGCTTGCTCGCACGCCTCATGAAAATGAAATTGCTTTGGAATAGACTCCACCTGGAACGCCGGTCGGAAAAGATCGTCTCTGGAATCATATCGATTACATCGTGCTCATATCCGGTCTGCTTGGGGACCGACCATTCGGGGCCGTACTTTAATCTGAGGTATTCCTCAGGGGGATTCGGCACGTGAAACTTCTCTCCCAAGAAGTCGATCTCTTTTAACTCTGTGAATAGCTTGGCGGGGAAAGGAACGCCCGGGAAATGAATTATCCGGTCGTCGATTATGCGATAGCAGGTCCAGTCCACCCTGATCGAGGACTTGATCATCGGTGTGGATATGGAATAGCTGTTGTGCTCGATCCTGACGAAAAACCCATGGCTTCGGAAAGCAGCGACAACATCGTCAACTCTGGCTTCAGAGATCCCATGAGGGCCAATAATTGTTCCTAAGTCTAGGTCGTCGTCCCATGGGATGAAGCCGTTGTCGCGGATGGCGCCCAGGCATGTGCCCTGCCTGAGAAAGAATGGCACGCCGAGTCCGTCCAGCACCTGCTTGGCTTCTTTGAGGAGGCTTTCGGCTGCGGACTGCTCTATGGGCTGCAGGATTGAGTACGACCTCTCGAGCGTTGCCTCATCTGCTCCATCTGTCGTTGACATGCTTCTCTTTTCATCGCAAGGCGATTTGGTCTGAATACGACCTGTTGCCAAAGATAGCAGAGTATTAACGTGGCCGAAAGACTACCCGACAAGAACTCGCGAAGAGAATTAAGTTGGGCTAGTCGCCGGGTTGGTTGGACGGCGGGCGAACAAGAACACGAGTGCACTAAATACTGCCAGTGCCGCGAAGCAAACCAAGGCGTTGCGGTAGCTGCCAGTGGCGTCATAGACCAGGCCTCCGATAAGTGGACCTATCGCATAGCCACTTACCTGCGCAGCCCTATTAATGCCGTAAAGGAAGCCTATAGACTTGGTGCCATAGAAGTGAGGCCACAGTAGAAGCGACATGACGTTGACGATGGCTGTTGATATTCCGTGGATGACGGCGAACAGGTAGGCATCAGATACACTGTTTGTAAATATTAGTATCACTTGGCTTAGCGCGACCGTTAGGTATGCTACAACCAGCGCGAGCTTAAGCGATATTCGTTCGCCAACGACGCCTATTAACAGCGCAGACGTGGCCCCCGCTATGAACATGATGCTTATCGCCCCCACTGCGGACTGGGAGCTCAACCCCTGTTGGGTAAGGTGAGGAACAAAATGCAGCGCGATACCTGAAATGGCGACGCTTATTGCAAACAGCGATGCCAACAACAGCCAAAAGGCAGCAGTCCGAACCATCTGCGCTGTCGACCAGTTGGCCTCCTCCTCGTTGGGCTTAATCGAAGGAGCGTGTCCGGTCGTGACCAGCCTTAGACCTGGATTTAATCCATCCAGGGCCAAGCCCATGTCTTCAGGCTGACGCCGCATTACCAGAGCGACGGGTAGGACTCCGACGACGAACATCACGCCGCCTAGTGCCAGCCATGTCAATCGCCAATCGCCAACATCCATTACCAGTTGAGTGAGCGGCGCCAAAATGATGAAACCGGCTGCTTCGGCGAAGTACACAATGCCCATGGTTCTGCCACGATAGCGCAGGAACCATTTCGCTACTGAGGTCGCAACCCCAACTTTGATCAGTCCCTGCCCTGAAATTCGGGCGACGGTCATGGCGATGTAGAACCCCAGCAACGTGTGTACCACCGAAAGGTACATACAGGCCAAAACGATTACGATGCCTCCGGAAACTAGCACGAGACGCGGGCTGTATCTATCGAACAGCCAGCCTATTACGGGAGACAGCACCGCGCCTAGGATTGCGCCCAGGCTGGCAGCCCCAGCAATTTCGGTCCTAGTCCAGCCAAGCTCGTCGCCCATGGGGCCAATGAAGATGGTGAGGATAGAGATGGCTGTAACGGCGTTGGCGAGTCCAATACCTGACGAAGCACCAACGATGTACCAGCCGTAGAACAAACGAGGACGATTTTTCAAGATTTTTGGACATTTAGTTTTTTGATTTTTCGCATATTCAACTGGGGCTCGGATTATTTTGGCGGAGCGCTGGGAGTTGGTATTTTATCAGCCTCGGAGTGGAAGTGGGGAAAAGGCTTTGGTTGGTAAACGGGCTTTCGGCTGTTGACGCCTTTATTGGCTGCAGCCGGGAATGCGATTTCTCGAGGGGTGCCACACATGATCTGTCTGCCGTGATCCAAAATCCTTGTGTTGTTACTCATTGTCTGTAGACACATAGTGTTCAAGAGACATACTGAGAATATGCGAATTCAAATCTTATTTGGCCAGAACGTCAGAATTCAGAGCAAATATTGAAGGCACTCATTAATGTTCTTATTTCAGAGAGTTTGATCCCGTTGATGAGTGTAAACTTTCGTTACGCGGTCATTTTACGATTGTCCTAATTTGCCCCTCGCCCCCAACCCCGCTATGCTCTCGTCGTAGGCTTATCCTGAAAATATACAAAAGCAACGGAGGCGAGATGCGCACGAATACTCTTAAGCAAAAGTTGGCCGCGGGGCAGGCGGCTTTTGGGGCTATGATTACTTTTCCGGAGCCTTCTGCCGTGGAGATGCTGGGGCACATGGGCTTCGACTGGGTGCTGATCGATAACGAGCACGGGTCGGTGACTATCGACACGGTGGAGAACATGATTCGCGCGGCGGAGCTATCCGGCGTTGCGCCTATCGTGAGGCCGGTGACCAACCGCATGGATGTCATCGCGCCGTTCCTGGACAGAGGAGCATGGGGTGTGCAGGTGCCGCATGTCAACACTGCGGACGAGGCCAGGGACGCTGTCAACTCGTGCAAGTACTACCCCGAGGGCGAGCGCGGTATGTTCAGTCGCGGCAGGCCTGCGGACTACGGCATCACCGGCTCCACTACCGACTACGTGAAGGAGGCCAACGCGCAGACGCTGGTGTGCCTGATGCTGGAGGAGGTGGAGGCCATCGACAACCTGCCGGAGATCGTGAAGGTGCCGGGCATCGACGTGCTGTTCATCGGCTCAGGCGACCTGTCGCAGTCCATGGGCTACCCCGGCCAGCAGACTCACCCCGAGGTGCAGGAGGTTATGGAGCGCGGCGTGAAGCTGATCCGAGACGCAGGTATTGTTGCGGGCGTTAGCTGTCCGGACGACCTAGTGCCAAAGTTCCTGGGGCTAGGCGTGCAGTACTTCCACGGCAACGTTGGCAACTTCATTAACCAGGCGGGCTCCGCATATCTGAAAAATCTGCGGAAGGCCGCTGCCGCTCAATCCATGTAGCTTGGGGTAGCTCCGGGGGCTCTTGGAAAGAACTAAGCGCCGGTGGTCGGCAGGTTCGTCGGGACGATGGTGACAGGGCCGCTGTTCGGTGGCATAACCAGCTTGCGCATGGGGTAGTTAATCTCCACGCCAGCTTCTCTAAGGGTGCGATGGATCGTCTTTACAAGATCGCTGGTCAGCGCGAAGCTGGCCAGGCGGTCGGTGGCCTGGATGAATACCCAGAACGCTATGTTGTTGTCGTCGAACCTTTCAAAGCCAAACCAGGGTGCGACGTCGTGGATGGCGTTGGGGGACTCAGCCACCAGCTTTTCTGACGCAGACATGATGACTTCCTGGACGTGATCGAGGTCGGAGTCGTAGCTGATGCCGCAGTAGACCATGATGCTAATGGCGGGCGTGGGGCTATTGTAGTTGGTGACGATGCTCTCGGCCATACGGGAGTTGGGTATGATGACCAGATTGTTGAACATGGTGCGAATCTTGGTGCTGCGCCAGCCCACTTCAGCCACGTAACCCGCAGGGCCGTTCTCCAGCTCGATGTAGTTTCCGATGTTAAGCTCGCCCTCTGTGACGACATATGTGCCCGCGAAGAAGTTGGCCAGCGTCGGTTGCACGGCCAGGGCTACAGCGATGCCGCCGATTCCCAGGCCAGCCCAGATGGGGCTTATGGGTATGCCCAGTGCGGACAGAGCTAAGAGCGTGCCGACGGAGTAGGTGACCAGGGGCAATATGCGACGCAGTGGTGGCAGCAGACGGTCGTCCATCTGCGATTGCGTTCGTGCGGCGATGTTGTGAATGTACCAGGAGAGCAGGACATCTATCAGGTGGTAGGTGAGGAAAGAGAGCTCTGCGATGATGATGACGAGCCATGCTTTGCGAAACCAGTCTGCCCAAGCGTCGACAACAGCGTAGCGCGGGCCGGATAGCTCTGTGAGCACTAGAGCGCCAGAGAAAAGGCCAGCCAGAGCGATGAAGAGTACGAGAGGCCCTCGAAAAGTTCTCAGTAGGCTTAGGCCGAGGGCATTGGGTGAACGATTGGACCACCGGCGAATGATGAGGCGCAGCACTATGTTGACTATGCCAGATACGACTAGCAGTAGCGCAAAAACGCTGGCGGCTGTGACGGGGCCCCAGAGTTCGTGTTCTGTTATGAATGTGGGCAGCATCCGATTAGCTCCTGTGGTTGGTGGATTCTGAAGATTTTAGCACGGGGCGTCCGCTTGTTGCTTCGGCTAACGTGCCTCTATTAGGCTGCGTATCGATTCCAGAGTGGCGGCGCCAATGCTGTTGACGGCGAGCAGGTCGTCCATGGTGGGGAAGGGGCCGTTAGCGTCGCGGTGGCCTATCATGGCCTTGGTTCTGATTTCTCCTATGCCGGGCAGCGTTTCGAGCAGTTTCACATCCGCTGAATTCATTTTTTTTGGATTACTGGCTATGGTCGAGGCGTTAGCGCTGGTCTTTATGTCGGCGGGCGAGGAATCGCCAATGGTTGGGATGTGCCAGTGATCTTCGTCGTTCAGGAGCGAGGCCAGGTTCACGGCAGTGAGGTCGGCGTTGGCGGTTGGCCTGCCTTGCCAGCGGCCTGAAGTGCTTACTGGACGCGGTCGCCTTCAGCCAGGCTGTACATTCCCTGAACAGCGCCTGTGACGTAAACGCCGACCTAGGCGCTACCCACTGGCGCCGGTTCAGGAAGTGTTATCTGTATGCCATTGGAACCTGAGGGTTGGATAAATAGAGCAATGGCTCCAGACACCACGGCGATAATGGCGGCTGTTAGTAGTATTTGTGGAAAATACTTCATGCGATTGTTGTTGGCCTCGATTAAGCGAGAATATGGCACGTTATCTGCCATGCTGTCAACGATTAATATGGTGCGTCGTTTCTTGACCGACCTCTGATGCCGTACCTATAATGACTCGGAACAGGCGTTGGCTTTCACCGGCGTTCTAGCGCTGCTGTAGGAAGCTGTTATTGAGAAGTCTTGAGAGGTAAGGATGGCGGAGAGCACCGGAGCGGCCCAGGTCGGGGAAATCATGGCCAGCGCTATGGCGGAACTAGAAGCAACAGCAGACCTGGAACGGCTAGAGGAGTGGCGGGTTTCGTACTTGGGACGGCGTGGAAAACTGACGCAGATCCTTCGAGGGCTGGGGGGCCTATCTCCAGAC
>CAJWRP010000015.1 GCA_913046025.1 uncultured Chloroflexota bacterium | reverse complement strand
TGTTGAATCCACCAGTGGGCGTAAGTGCTGAACTTATAGCCTTTGCGGTAGTCGAACTTCTCGACGCCGCGCATGAGGCCGATATTGCCCTCTTGGATAAGGTCGAGGAGGGAGAGTCCTCGTCCAACGTACTTCTTGCAAACGCTGACTACCAGACGAAGGTTGGCCTCGGCCAGGTGGCGCTGCGCCCTGGTCCCCTCGTCCTTGAGCCTTTCGATATGGCTATTGAAGATAAGCTCGTAGGACTTAAGAGATTCCTTGAACTCCTCATCCTGGGCAACGAGGCTCAGATTGGAGATCAAGGTTTCAGGATTTACAAGCTCGTTGATTTCCCTAGGAAGGAGTCGGCTGTCCAGAGCCAGTTTTCGTAGCTCTGCTTTGATATCCTCCGGCTCCTGGTTGAGCATTTCGGAGATGAAGTTCAGAAGCTCTTCAGGCAATTCGCCGTCCAGTGCTTCCCTTAGGACAGGTTCATCCATTACATCGGATAGAGTAGACTCACCCTCGATGCCAAGGTACCTGCGTAGCGCATTCAATAGGGGGGTTGCATCTCCCAGGCGCTGGACCAGATTTACGATAATAACCCAGGCTCGGGCTGGCTCAACGTCGGCTTCCGCCAGATCTTTCTCAACGCTCTGGATGTACTTGCAGGCCTCAATGCGCCTGGCTAGAGTTCGCTCGTCGGACTTCTTCAGGAGGCTAACTCGGCCAATTTCCCTGAGGTACATTCGAATAGGATCGTCGATCTCGACGGTCTCCATATCCTTTTCCCATTCGGCATCCAAGCCTGTTTGGGACTGGGTAACATCGGACTCAGTGACAGCAATGCCGTTACTCATAACTTCCTGCTTCTGGCCGTTGGACATTACCATACGTTCAAGGGATTCTGAAGCATTACCTGATTTATCAAATGGCTTCCAGAGAGACTCTTCCGGTGCGTCTTCATCCGATTTCCTATACATAAATCACAGCCTCTCTAAATTTATCCTGATCAACACTGCAGGGACACGCCGACTTAAAAAGGGCATGAAATCACCTGCCAATTTGATACGGGGTTACTTAAACCGGTAAGTAATTCTGCCTCTAGTCAGATCGTATGGCGAGAGTTCTACGAGAACCCTATCACCCGGCAATACGCGGATGAAGAAACGGCGAATCTTGCCTGAAGCGTAGGCAAGCACCTGGTGACCATTGGCCAGTTCAACTCTGAAAGAAGCGTTCGGAAGAGATTCCGAAACTGTTCCTTCAACCTCAATCACCTCTTTTTTTACCATACAACTCCCTAGTTGAGACTAAACAGCATCCTACTAATTAACCATACCAGATATCGCCGAAAACAGAAGGGTTAATTCCATAAGAATCCCTTAGCACAAAGACAGGCATACGTTTTCGATCTCTTGACCAGAAGCCGCATGCCAATCTAGCCTCCGATCAGACACCCCTGATGGCCTTGTTCCTGCCTTTTATAAGGCGACAAAAGCCCTGCGTTCTGAAATGGAGCAGAGCAATAGTAACACGGAATATCCGATTAGACAATTGGCATTAGGTTCGCAGATTATTAAACAAATGACAGAAAGTAAACAAAAACGCCAGACTCATTCAGCCGACGCTCTTGCCAATATTCTCTTCGTTACTTCATCGATACGATGACTTATTGAGCCAATCTACCTAGCTGGTCTACGATGTCCAGTCCAACACGCTCGCTCCATGCTGCAAGCAACTGTTGGGTTATAGGACCTGGCACTTCTTCGCCTAGCTTACGATTGTCTACGCGACCGACGGGCAAAATGCAGTAAGGCGTGCTACTCATAAAGGCCTCGTCAGCAGTGTAGACATCATAGGGCTGCAGGTCCTCTTCCACGGCAGGGATTCCAAGCTGCTTGGCAAGTTCCAATACGGTCACGCGAGAGACGCCCTGCAATATGTCGTTGTACTTGGCTGTCTTGAGCACCCCGTTGCTCACCATGAAGAAGTTGGAGCCAATGCCCTCGGTGATATTACCATTGGTATCCAGTAAGAGCGGCAGGGCGTCCGGGTCCACGTCTGTGGCCTCCAGCTCCGCCAAAACGAAGTTTAGCCTGCTGTAGTGCTTGACCTTGGGGTCGATCTGTTCAGGCGAATAACTGCGCGTCTTGGGGATTACAACGTGGGCACCCGTCTTTTGAAGCGGCCCGTAACGGGGAGCGTTGAGAGGATCTATCCAGATGGATATGCCGGGACTGGAAGGTTCCTGAACGGTACCAGTGCCGCGCGTCACGATCTGAGTAATCATGTAGTCGTCCTTGGCAGACTCTCGCATGGACTCGTTGCGCTCAACCACATCCAGGGTTAGTCGGGCCATCTCATCCATGCTCAGGCCAGGGTCGATCCGGGTGTACTGAAGCGACCGGTAGAGCCTATCCAGGTGGTCATGGAGCCGGAAAATCTTTCCGTTAAAGGTTCGCGAGGTATCGAAGACCACGTCGCCCAGCCTGAACCCACGGTCCATCATGCTGATGGTGGCCTCGCTACGCACTACGTATTCCCCATTAGACCAGACCTGATAATCCACTTCAAACCTCGCTTTTACTGGCGTTCCACTTACAGTGACCTGTATCGATCAGGGAGCGTCTGAATCGTAACGAAAGAAATTGATTTTGATATTGGTGATAAGGAGGCGCTAGGCAACGCCGTTGGTCTTCCTTATAGCTCTTACCGCATTAAGTATCTCATCGGGGTTTTCCAAGGTCATTTCGCTCAAGCCGACCTCGTCCTCGTAAATGGTCTCGTCAACCTGGGACTTTATCTCGTCTTCCATGACGTGATAGGCGGCGACTCCCAGTCCCGCACCGGCCAACGGGCCAGCCCACGTCGGGTCGCCCTCGGTAACCGT
Source organism: uncultured Chloroflexota bacterium (assembly GCA_913046025.1). The sequence goes on along the minus strand of CAJWRP010000015.1, from coordinate 10,085 downwards.
CATGGCAAACAGCTTGCTGCTGTCGGCGGTGGGGGTGCCCAGTACCACGACCAGGTTTTCAGTGCCAACTCGTTCGGCTGTCCGCTTGATCATCTCTTGACCTTCCAGGTCAAGCGCTCCTGCAGATGTTCAGACGAAGCAGGCGGTGAACTCCATCACCACCTCAGCGCCTGCGCTCTTTACACAGGCAACTATCGAGCCTCCCTGAACGCCGTCCCGCTCACCCAGGGCTATGACTTTCTTACCATTCAAATCCATTCCACTGGCCTCCGTGGCTCACCATAAATTTACCTGCTAAGACTGGCCTTATTATCGCACGTTTGACGCTCTAGCGGACCGGGTTGCGCTCCAAGATAAACGAGTAGCCATCTGACATCTGTGTCATTCGGCCAAGAAACAGGCTGCCCTTAGCCACGAACATGGCCCTTTGCATCTCGCCGGCACCTATACGATCCACGGCGTGACCCAAGAATGGCACCGCCGAGGCAATGTGGCCCTGCGTTGACGCAAATCCCGGCATGCCGTGTTTTGCGGAGAAGTTAGATATGGCCGAGCGCTCAATCTCATGGTTCTGGACTGCCAGCCCCGCTATGACACGGTAGTTGCGCTCGGTGACGTCTCCGCCGCCCGCTGGCTCGGTAAGCTCAGGGTTCTGCAATTCAATGGCGAACTTGTCTATGTCTGCGAAACGAAGTCCTAATTTGGACAGAGGCTCACTCATCAGCGTGCGGGATATGGCCCGGAGCGACGAACCCGCACCGATATTATGACCTCCGACAGAGTCCAACCGAATAACCGGACTTCTGCCGTCGTCAAACTCGACCATAACAGCAAACGCACCAAGTACATCCTCAAGAACCGGCTGGTCAGATTCCAGGTGGCCCGTGTAGTTCATGCCCAGCTTGGCCAAAGAGCATCCACCTATCACCGCAACCCTGTCGTAAAGACCAGAACTTACTAGAGACCCGGCAATGACCAGGGCATGGGTAGGCGCACAGCAAAAGGCTTTGACATCCGAGCCGGTTGCGCCCACGAGACCGCAGAGCTCGCCGACTGCCTTGGCCATGTTGCCTCCGCCGCGCTGAAAGGAGTCGCCAACGGCCTCCTCACCGGTGTTCAGGACGTACTGGACCTGCGAGGGTTCGATGTCGCGGTCGCTCAGCAAAGTGCGTAGCGCCATTGCGGCGGACGCCTTACATGCTAAATTCTCCAGCAGCACATCAGCGCTAAGCTCACTACTGCCCTCGATTCCTGTGACGCAACCAACAAGACGTCCGCTCTTTAGAACCAGAGGTATCGAGCTGGATTCAGACACCCGCTCTTCGATGGCTTCTCGTGAGTAGGTCTCATCAAGCTTTTTCAGATCCTCGGGCCTGATCAGCGGGTTGCTGCGAAGAGAATCTGCAGCCCCCTTAGCAAAATCCTCTGCCAACCTGATGATGTCGAAATCGTCGGCCACTTTCAAAAGGCCGTAAAACTCGTCTTCGGGCATCATGTCGCCATGCGGCTGTCTTCGCTCCGCATCGCCATTGGCATGAAACCAGGGCCTTGAGATATCGCGCAACTGGTCTGGATATATAGAACCTAAAAATGCACGATTGGGCGGGTAGGCCACGGCATCTGCATAGCTCCGAAATCGGCTCACTATGTCATTTAAGGTGGCAGCGTTTCTACCTATGTCCAGCATCGGCTTGTGGCCGTAGGGAACCAGGCCCGGCGTATGTGCCAAAAAGTACCGCACTCCGCTAATAACAGGCAGCCTACCCACGGCCTGTATTGCCATTAAACCGGATCCGGCGCATATAACTCAATAGCCATGGGCCAGACTACTCCTGCGACTCTGATTCCAGGGCGTCCAGAGCCTTCTGCACCAGCCTGCGTCGCAGGTCCTTCTCTTCGTTGGCCGGCAGGTCAGGTGCACCAGTCACGTGTACGATGCCATTCCCCAGTACCACTCGATTCGAGCCCACCATCTTCGCTATGGGCAGGGCTGAGGTGATCTGCACCACAGGTATCCCAGCCTTCTCAAGCTCTGTTGTTATCGCAGCGCCGCTGCGAGTGCTGGTGCCTCAAGTGGAGGTGACGATTACAGCGTCCACCCCCGAATCCTTCACTCTCTGTGCCATCTCCTTTCCCATACGTCTTGTGTTGGAAAGAGGATTAGCCAGTCCGGAAGTTGATATGAACTCGTTGTGTAGCTCACCGATGATACCCTCTTTTTCCATATCACGAAGGACGTCCAACGGCACAAGCCTATCAGGTTCAGCCTCAACAAATCGGGGATCGTAGCCGCCGTGGGATATCTCGTAGTCCTTGCCCTCAAGTTCATCTTTGCCCTCGAGGCTGTAGGAGCCCCATCGAGTGGCGGCCATGCCTTCGATGTTATCAGGATTGCCTTTAGGTACCAGGCCACCGTCGGTTATGACCATGACCCGGGCCTTGGAGATGTCTGCCACGGCCGCTGGCATGGGGATAGGCTCGAAAGACGAGGAGAACATCTCGGTCTCGAAAGGGTCGCCATTGACCTTGTCCATGACCATGGCAACCAGTCGTTGGCCACCGTTCTGCTCAACAAAGGCATCGCGGATAAGGCCTCGGGGTATATAGCCTTCTTCAGAGGGCGATCCTATAACCTCTTTGGCTACCAACTTCTTGCCCAAGGCAACCATGCTGGTGACAACCTGGCTCATGGCCGATGCGCTGGCACCCGAATCCACAATAAATAGCTCTTCCCGATACAGATCTACACCGGGGTTCTCCACATCCATGGCTGTTACGGCCGGAATGTGAAGCTCTGCCTGCACTGCTGAACACAGGGCGCCGGCGGCCATGCCGTAGCGTCCAGCCTCGAAGCAGGGCCCGGCCACAAATAGATCAGCTCCCGACTCGCGCAGGTGATTAACCACGTCGGTAATCAACTGGTCCTGCTGCTCCACTGCATAGTTGTCGCCGCACACGAAGGTGGTGACAACCTGAGAGCCATCGCCGAAAAGCTGTTCCAGAAGGCGACCGGGACCGACGGCTCCCTCTCGGACTTCCAAGGCAGAGCCAGCTGCCTTTTCGGCACCTATGCCGCCGAAGAACTGATTTACGTAGTGAACTATTTTCATGTCTTCTCTCCTGCCTGACAGTGTCATGACCTCACTGTCAGCATGTGTCAAATTATATATCTTATCGAGAGATATTATTTGATCAGATAGTAATTACACGGTAGCCCAGATCAAATTCGTCCTGTTCCAATAAGTATTCGTGACGTCGATTCCACTTCCCAGCGACAGGTTGATCTGGGATGCTACTCGAGGGTCGGGACGCCTAAGAGCAGCGTACCCCTCTCCAATGCACTCGTATATTTGCTTCATTGCCATCGTACTTCCAACGCCTACAAGACTTGATTAATAGGTCATTGCCCGCACGTGGCTAGCGCCTTGCTGATTTACAACACCAGCGACACTGGAAGCCAACATCTCTTGGGACTGAGCCAACATCTCTTCCACCTGGGGATTGCCCGCGATGATTCGCTCTACAGCAGGAATGGTCCACTTAGTGTCTCCGCCGCCGCAATAGACTATAGCGTCCACCTCCGGGAAGTTGAACAGCAGGGCTGACTCCACCCTGCGGTCCCTGGACATATCGGACACCATAACGGCCGTACTGACCTCCATGCCCTCCAGAAGACGGGCGGTCTCAGCCATATCCGCATGGGGCACTCCACCACCATGCTTTGTGAGAACCGCTGCGTCTGCGTTGAGGCCCCACTTGACCAGATGCGCGGCCATCTGACACAGCCTGTCTCGGTCCTCGTTATCCAGACCGGATATGGACGCGACAACACCAACAAAGTTCAGCTCCCTCTCATTGTGTCGTCTGTAAAGGTCCGTAATCACAGGATGGTTCTGGTAGAAGTACGTTTCAGCGCCACCCAACGAAGTGTCATACGAAGGTAAAACGGCGCCATCCAACCACTCGTTGGGATTCGTCAATACGGGCACCATGCCGGTTGTGTTCAGCCCGTAAAAGATGTGCTCATCTATTTCTGGAGTGCGTTGCCTGGAATATATCTGACCTATGTATGCGACACGGTGAAGACCTCCTCGACCAGGCTCGTTTGGCCCTACGGGGCCCATCACATCGGTGGTCAATGGCTGCTGGTTTCGTGCGGCCTGCGCCATATACACTGCCGCTTTTAGTCCAGCCATTCTGGTGGCATTGAGAGCTGAGTGAGACGGCATATCCGGTTTCGCCCGAGGGGTCAGCACCAGATGCTGAAGGGCCGAGTATGGCGAATGCTCAGCCGCATCGCCGCTCATTTCAAGGATGCTGCGTCTGGCTGATCTGGCTGAAATCTCGGCGCGGCAGTCCACCAGGGTAACGGCAGCTCCTTCGAGAACATGCGTTGTGCCGAGGCCTGCGATAATGGCCGGACTTAGTACGCCGGGGAAATCGGGGCTACCGCCATCGGCTTTGGCCCTGGGCTCGATGATGTCGAATACCGGGCCAACGCGGCAGTTCTCACCTGGCCGGACGAGGTCCAGCCCTACGGTATCCAGGCGCGCGTCTTCCAAAAGGTGTGCTCGAAGCTCACTTTCGTTGATATTTAGCACCGTCCCATTCAGTACGGTCTCAGCGCCGAAAGCCAGTTCGGTAACGGGATGCCTTGCCAGATTCAATCGCATTACATATTGCCTCTCGATATACAGATGCTGCTCAGACTATAACTGGTGTACAGCCGTTAACAATTCCGAAGTCAGCCCAGCTGGTTCTCTTACCGGCCCTACGCGAGTGTCACCGTCCCCCAGGTACAATGCCGAATCTGAGTCTTCACTGCTCAATTGATATTTCCAGTTAAGACGATAGTGCGACAATCGATTCATAGCATCCAGTTCCAGTAGCCGAGCGCCAACATCGCCTACCGCAGCCTCCAGGGTAACAGTTAAAGGTGGTGACATGAAATTAGCCATGGCCACTCCAAAATCTGAGGCGAACACGCCATAGACAGACAGGTCACCAGTGAACGCTCCCAAAGCCCACCCTGCGCCATCGCTGAAGGCATCGTCGCCTATAGCGTCGTACAGACGCAGCATCAGAGAAGCCGTCAAGCCGTTCTCAGTGAGCAGAGTTAACTGGTATTGCAGGTGTCCGGGTCCATTTTGGCTGATGTCGTAGAAACCACCGGCGGGATTCCTATGCTCATCAAGAATACTGAGGCCGAGGGCCTTGGCGCGTCCCAGGTGAGAATCGTCACCGGTCACCGCAAGTGCATCCAGCAACGCCGAAGCAACGCGCACCTTATCAATAAGCAACCCAGGAGCACTGGGCTTGCCATCGAAGTAGTGGCAAAGCCTGCCATCGGCATCATGACAACTGTTCCGTATGAATTCCAGCGTGCTGAGCGCCCTAGCTTTTAGTCTGGGCTCGCCAAATATCCTGTACGCATTCAGATAGGAGGACACCGCCTGCGCGTTGGCGTCTGTGTACACCCAATTATCAATAACCCAGAAGGTAGTTCCAGGCTCCTTGTCAGGGCCGCCTTCCTTTTGAGAGACTCGCCTGGTCACGGCACGAACGTAATCCTGGCAACCAAGAAACGCGACACCGTCGTCATCCGAAAGCCTGCTATCCATGAATGAGATCATCTCACGAGCCATATCTTCGTACCTAGGTTCGCCAGTGATGACGAGCATATGCAGATATGTACGCAGTAGCTCTGCATGGTCTGCCAGCAGCTTTTCCTTGTGAGGCTCCGTCCAGTCACGCTTAGAGGAGTAGCGATAGAAGCCACCGTCCTCATCGTCGTGGGTACGGCTACGCGCCATCTGGTCCAGTGTCAGGGCAACATGGTCCACGAAGGCTGTCTCACCAGTGGCATGGTATCGAGAGAGCAGAAACTCATGTGCCTCAGGATGAAGGAACTTGTGGTCAGGACCGTAGCCGCCGTAGATGGGGTCGGCGATTCCCAAAAGGGTATCTTCAATTTCGGCTACGATAGCGGGCCGAGGAGTGCCAGGCCCTGTCGACTCTTCCGTGGCAGAAGACTGTTCTTTAGCCTGGGCCAGCGACTTCACGAGCTCTTGCCTGTTGTCCGTGTAAGTCTGGTATAGCTGCGCCAGGACGTCGCAAAACTCGCTGGGCGGCATGTAGTTCGTGCTGGCCAGATAGTCACCCTGCGGCGTCATGAAAACGATGGTTGGCCAGCCGTTCTGGCTGTAGCGTACATTGAGGTCCGGGCGCTGGGCATCCTCAACGCGCACCGGAATGAAGTAGGCGTTGAGTAGCGTAATAGTCTCATCGATTGATAACGTAGTCTCGTCCATGCGCTGGCAGATGCCACACCAGAACGCACCCAAATAGAGCATGACCAGCTTGTCTTGTCGCTGGGCCTCCTCGAATGCCTCAGAGCCCCATTCGTGCCAGTTTATTAGGTGCGCTCTATTGGGATTTGGAGAGAATCGAAACATCGCATCGTTTCAGGTGACTCCGTCAGGCTTACACCAGAGGTAGATCCAGCAGCCACCTACCAATTTTATGGCCAGTTTAGCACTGCCCCAAATTAGTCGTCAAACGCCCCGCAGCACGAGTTAGACCAGCGCATAGTAGTTGATGCTTGACCCAAAGAAATAGGCGGGGACGTCTTTTAAAGAGCGCCCCCGCCTATTTACCCGTAAACTTCCCTCGTAGGCTGTGTTTACATCGTGTCCTAGGTGACTAGACTCCGAGGTCCATGCCCATGTCTACTGCCTCGCCCCTACGGCTCAAGGAGTTCTCCACCTTTCCCCGGAACTCAGACCACATCTCCTCTTTTTCCTTGCCCTCTGCAGCGGCATTCTCGAAGAGCTTGTCGCGGAACTCTAGCAGGAGCCAGTCCTCCGCTCGGCCTTTGGGCATGTCAAAGAAATTACGATCGAAGGTAGGCAGCTGGCCAGGACCGAAATAGCCCTTGTCTGGGAACGTAAAGCCTTCCAGATTATCAGTGCCCTTGCCCAAAATTTCTCCGCCACTTTCGACGTAGTATTCCATCACAGGCTTCATCCCATACTTCTGTATTGGGCATACCTTCATACAGATACCGCAACCTGAATATCGGGCCATGACCGGCCTGCAACGCTTGAACACCAGCTTGTTCTTCTCTACTCCTCGATACCATACCTTGTCAGGCATTAAGGCGCGGCCGGGGCAGCGGTCCACGCAGACCTTGCACTCGTTGCAGAACTGGTGAATGCCGTAGTCGATGGGCTTGTCGTGCGTCACCGCAGCATTCGTGTAAATGATCTGCAGTCGTGCACGAGACCCAAAGTGCGGCGATAGTAGTTGTCCGTTTGCGCCTAGCTGGCCTAGACCCGCCTCCACAAAGAGAGGAATCATTGGGCCATAGTGCCAAGTTGGACCGGAGACCTGCACGCTGTATCCTAAATCTCGAATGAAGTCAGTTAGCTCCTGCGATAGAGGTCCCTGATCTTCGTAGGTACCGAAGTGGGTGTCCTCAGCGTCCAGGCTGGGAATAGTCTGGGTCTTCACATAGTCCTGCTCCAAGGCCAGACAGATAGCGCTGGGTAGGTCGTTTCTCAGAGGCTTCTTGCGGCTCTGGTAAATGTAGTGGGCGTCATTACGAGTAAACCCTACCTCCCCGTAGCCTAATTCCCGTGCCTTCTGTCGAATTACTTCGGTGACGTCGACACCAGTAGGAGTTCCGGTTGGCTCTAGGTCACCGCTACGCCTGACCCACTCGACGATAGGCTCCATGTTCCTATCATGCTGATCAAAGAAATCAGTAGCCTCCGGAGAGTGCTTAATTCGCTCATCTCTGGACCACTCGGCAGAGGCACTCTCGGAGAGAGCCATGTTCTCAATTGGATCTTCTCTACTGAAGAATGAAACATCTCGATCTCGTGATGGAATTCCTGGTTCCGTCATCAGATCTTCAGCTACAGGTATGGTGATGGGAGCATCATCATTCAGCCTACCGGGGCGCTCTATGTATTGACCTACCTTCTTTGGCATAAATCTAACTCTCCATTTCAGTCATCTAATGGCGTGTGCCGCTAATGCACGTATGTGGAAACACTCATATTTTCATTAATAATCATCTGTTTTACCAAACCAGATTCAATCCACAAGGCCTACTATACCAAAGGAATTCAAAAGGGTAAAGCGGGGCAAGGCTTTTAGTATTTGTACACCTCAAAAGTTATCGCCGTATTGGACACGAAATTCGCTTGTCCTTCTACAAACCAGAAGATCTGGGCGTTCAGTTTTTCGCGGTGACAATACCCTATGGCAGCTGCGGAGCGTCATCAGGAGGCTGAACATCAAAGGCATTAAGAGAACAGGCCAACATGCCGTAGTAGCCCATCAGTGCGGTCAGGTCCACCAGACCTCTTGTGCCGAATCGTTTGGAAGCAGCAGCATAGGTCGCATCTGATATCCGGTGGTCTCGAAAAAGCTCCCGACCATATTGAACCACCAGCGCCTCGTCCTTAGAAAGCGATTCCAGAGGCTGTTGGTTGGCAATGACATCCAATGTCTCCTGAGATACACCTAGGGCCAACGCCAGCTTTGCATGACCAGCCCATTCGTACCTGCAGTCGTTCTCTCGTGCCGCCGTGTTGATGGCCACTTCCCGTAGATCGTCGGGTAGGGTGGAGTCGAATCGAAGGGCGCTTCCCAAGTGGGCCGAACGACCTGCTGCCTCTGGATTATGCAAAAGCACCGAAAAGGGACCGCTGATTCGACCACCACGGCTCCCCATTATATTTTCGACGATGTGCTGATCGTCCTCGGACACGTCCTCTTTTTTAGTAAGAAGAGGTATTCTTGCCATGTTTTCCTCCAATTATTCAGCGTGATAACGAAGTCGAGCCGGGCACAAGCTGAGTCTCAGGGTGGCTGCCCGACTCGCGATTTACACTAGATTGGAGTTTAGTAACCCATCAAGGCGCTACCACGTGTTTTGCTTGTAACCATCATCTCCATGTGTTCAGAAATAATGTTGACGCAGGCAGCCTGGCCATTTTTGGTCGCCTCGTAAGCCCTCTCTAGGGCTGGCCGAAGCTCTTCAGGAGAGTTTACAGTTTCCGCGTGGCCACCGAAGGCCTCCATCATCTTGTCGTAGCGAATGTCCTGGACATAGGTCGCTACTCGCTCGCCGTAGCCCTCAGGCAGGCCCATCCTGGACTCCATGGTGCCACCAACGATGCCCGAGTTGTTGTTGATAATGAATATCGCGGGGATACCATGACGTACCGCAGTCTCCATCTCCATAGCGTTGAACCCAAACGCGCAGTCGCCGTTGACGCTGACCACCGGCACATCCGGTCGGCCAAGCTTGGCACCAACCGCGTAGGGAACGCCTACACCAACACAACCATTAGTCCCTGAATTCAGCCGGCTAGCTGGAGTGAAGCTCTGAAGCACTTGCCTGCCGGTGCCCAAGGTCATCTGGCCATCTACACAGTAGATGGTGTCCCTGGGGAATACGTCACGAATTTCCTTCATCATTCTGAAAGTCTTAATTGGATCACTGTCGGAGTCCAGGAGGGGCTGGATAGCAGCCGCGTTGGACTCGGCTTTGTCCCTGATCGCTGTAAGCCATGGCCCTTCTTCGGCCTTGTCTGCGATGCCGTCAGTCTTGCCATCAATCTCAGCCAATATCTGTTGCAGTACGGCCTTGGCGTCACCTACAATGCCGACCTCTATGCTTCGGTTAATACCAATCTCGCCGGGCTCAATATCGACGTGAATAATCTTCGCATCAGGTGCGAACCCTCGACCGAAGTCGAACATCCAGTTCATCCTTGCGCCCACCATGAGAACGACGTCCGCACCTCTAATTGCCGTGCTACGCGCGGCTGCCGCGTTCAGGGGATGGTCATCCGGAATGAATCCACGTCCCATTGGAGAAGATATGAATGGCATGCCAAGCTCTTCTGTGAGGCCCTTGAGCTCTTTTGTAGGCTCTGACCAGCGTACGCCCTTGCCGACGATCATCACTGGTCGTTCAGCATTAAGCAGTAGGTCGGCAGCCTTCTGAACCTGGCTGGCGTCACCCATGGGGTGCACGTCCGCAATGTAGTTATTCGGCCACTTTACAT
>CAJWRP010000014.1 GCA_913046025.1 uncultured Chloroflexota bacterium | reverse complement strand
CAGAAAAAGATGCTGCCAGGACGAAGCTGCTCCATGACGTTGCGGATCTTGGGGATGACCTGCTCGGGCGTCCCACTGACGATGCTCTGGGCATCCAAGAGTTGCTGATAGTTCTCGTCGACGTCGAGGTGGCGGGTGGCGGAGTCCAGCGCCAACGGCTTGTATTTGGCCGCCTCCTCCGGGCTCACGTCGTGACCGCGTGCCGCGGCGACGTGACGCACCCCACCCGTCGGCAGCAGGTTGCGTCGGTCGGTCATGCCGGGCAGGTCCTGCACGTGCTTGCGCGTGTCGCCGCGGCTGCCCTCCAGGAAGATGTTGCCAGGCCCCGTGAGGAACTTGCGTCCGGTCTCGTACGCCATCTCCTCCGTCTCGTCGACGTGCACCTTGAACAGGTAGCCCCGGTGCTGAGGTCCGGCCTCGTAGCCGTGCTCCGCCGCGACCTGGTCGTAATACGCGAACGACTCTTTGGTCGGCTCCATCCGGGTCGCCAGCATCACGTAGGGGTAGCGACGCGCGGCCGCCCACTCCACGGTGCGCTTGCTGATGGCGCCCGGAATCATGATCTGCGGGTGGGGTGTTTGGTATGGCTTGGACCAGGGGTTCACGTAGCGATAGTGGTAGTGCTCGCCCTCCCAGCGGAACGGTCCGTCGTCCGTCCAGGCCTTGAGGATCAACTCGTGCGCCTCCTGAAAGCGCTCCCAGTTGTAGGGCGGAGGCGCGTTGTGCGCCACACTCTCTCGGGCGGTGCCTCGCACCCAGCCGGAGACCAGTCTTCCCTTGGAAATCATGTCGATGATCGAAAGCTGCTCCACCAGCCAGAGAGGGTCGTCCCAAATGGGAAGTATGTTGCCCAGGAGGACGATTTTAGCCTTCTTGGTCATACGGGCAAGAATCCCGGCCTCGATGTTCATTGCGCCGCCCATGCAGAACGGCGTGCTGTGGTGCTCGTTCAGCATCAGGCCGTCAAAGCCCATCTCCTCCGCGTACATCTTCTCGTCGAGGTATCGATTGTAAAGATCGGACCCCAGCTGCGGATCGTAAATCTCGTTGCTGAGGTCCAGGTCTTTGATTGCCTTGCCGGTTGCGCCGAAGTAGCCTGATTGAGGGTCTTGGTAGGGCCTCTCTGTGAAGTGTGCTATGAACATCGGACTACTCCTGTTTTTTGATTGTAGGTTATTCAGGTCTGCTGTTCAGAATAGTTATTTCAGGGCGGCCAACTGGGCTGCCTGGCTGGAAATCCGGCTGTCGTGGTCCTGGGCAAATCGTTTGATGCTGTTGTAGATGGAATCGAGATCTAGGTGAGCCTCAGTGATTACATCAGCTTCGGAGCCGCCAGTCAGCCATTGGTTGTCCCAGTCGGATGTCAAGGAGTATTCTTCGGTTAGTGGTCCAGAGTTGTTGACCGGCCACATGCGCTTGGTGCCGGTGGTCACAATCATCATGTCCAGAGTTGCGCCGGGAGGAAGGACCGAGTCACGGTAGCTCTGCGGCTGCCTACTAAATAGCTCCTGGCTGACTGTGGAGATCACCTTCACGTTAATGCCCTCTGCTTCTAACTTCGGGAGCGCGTTAACCAGGTTCACCGTAGAAGAAGAGCCCTGCACCATCACGTAGCCATGCCTGGGCTTACCCGCCTCGAAATCTCTCAGCACGTAGAAGCCTTTTGCCGCGGCTTTGATGTCGGTGTCGGCGAACTTGGAGCGGTCAGCTACGGGGAAGTCTGGACGGGCGACTTCTAGCACGATGACGCCAACCTTGGGATCTCGTGCAGCAATCTCGGCCGCGGCGAAGTAGCCTGATGCCACGTCGTTATAGTCCCAGAAGCTCAGGGTTATCACCTGGTCTCTTGGGAAGAGCTTCCACACCTGAGGAGAGAAGATACCGAAGTGAGTACGGGCGTCGGCGGCGGTCTCCGGACCGGAGTGGCCGGCTAGAATATTAAGTACGCCTACACGGAAAGGGCTGTCCTGGTTCTGCTGGCTCCAAACGCGGGCTGGCAGGTACATTAGCGGAGTGAAAGCTCCGTAGGTGCCGCTTAGTGCCCAGACACCACAGTGCTGTTTGGGGTCAAGAGACGCCGTCTGGCCAATTAGTCCAACAGCTGTGGATGCGTTACCTGCCTCCTGAATAGGTGCCTTCAGGCGCGTGCCGGCAGGGTTCTTGATCGGGTCGTAGTGTCCCCAAATAGAACCTGCCTCCACATTGATCGAATCAGCAAGGTCGGCCGCCACTATTACGAAACGGTTTTCGGTGACGTAGTTCATGTACTTAACAATTTCGGAGATGGCTCGTCGGGTGCCGCGCACGTTACCGGGCTCCTCAAAGAGCTTGATGCTTAGTTCTTTTTCTTCGCCCGATACAGGATTGCGGACTGTAACCTTCTGGGCGTCCATGGGCAGGTTCTTGACTTCCAATCGTGGGTCCTGAAACGGGTCGACGCTTCTGTTGATGCGCAGGGGCATGTCGTCCTTGACCTGGTCGCCGATCTCCACGAGACGGTCGGCAAGCCAGTCTCCAAGGCCATTCCTCTCCAAAGCCGACATGGCTACATCGATGTTCTGCTTGAACTGAATTAGACGTTCGCGTGTGTCCGATGGGGCAATTTCTCGGATACCCCCGAACTCCACATCGAAGTGCTTCTCGAAAGTTCCTGCCAGGCCCTGGAAGTATTCACTGTTCATGGCAAAGGCGTAAGGATGGCTTGCGTAGCTCACGATCTGGTCTCCGAAACCTGGAATGGTCCCGTTGACGGCAGCAGGCCACCATCCTTTTACGGTCTTACCGATAACGATCATTGGCCGGTCATCAGTGGGATCGGAGTCCTCCATCGCCTTCAGCGCCGCCACGACCTGGTCGTAGTCGTTGCCGTCGTCGACCATTATGACGTTCCAGCCATACGAAGCCCACTGGGCTTCCAGTTTGTATGCATCGTATTGGGTGCCAATAACTCCGCCAATGAGTTGGTCGTCGATACCTGCGTTGTTGAATGAGAGAAGGATTCGCAGGCGCTTGCCAACTTGATTGGCTATCGCCTGGGTCTTAAGCTCCTGAGCATGGCCGGATGTCATGGCGAATTCGCCTTCAAGAGCTATTATCTTCAAATCGTCCGGTGCGCCAACAATATCCCAGAACGCAGCCTTTCCAGCCGCAGTAGCTATGCCAATGCCCGATGGACCACCGTTGACGTCATTTGTGATGTCGGTAGTCTCGGCGTGGCCAGCTAGCGCGCGAATGCCTCTCAGCTTGGCCTGCGCCATTATAGGGTGGTCTTCCAGGTCGTTGTCCTTCAACATTGGATCCAAAGCTGCCTGGCCTCTTCGAAAGCCCAGCACATCTATGGACAGCATGGCGACTTTTGGGTCCACCTTGTATCGCTCGTCGCCGGTCTGGGCGTATTTGCGAGCCAAGGCTTCGCCCATGATAATCCAGAGGGCGTACGTGACCGGCGCGTTATGTCCGCCTGCCAGCATGAACTTGTCCGCATATGGATGCTTGGGGTTGCGGTAGTCGAATCGCAATCCCCCTAGTTCCGGCCCAACAAGATGGGATGCCACTGTGTAGGGTGTGTACGCTAGAGGCCCTCCGAAGTGGCCCGTCTGGGCGTAGTTTCCCATCAGAGTCAGCGTCATGGCTGTCAAAAATCCGATATCTTCCAGCCTGGCCTTATCGTAATCCGGCAGCGATATGGACTTGCTACTCATCTGGGATGTGAGCGACACGCTATTAACAGTGGTGACGGAACTTCCGTTAGTACTTGGCATTTGTTCGATGCTCCCTAGTTTTCATACCTTTTTTATCGCGAACTATTTTAACTGCTTTAGACCCTCAGCGTAAGACCTTCATGGGGTAACCATGGTTATCTTGCCTTAATTGCCAGGAATTCCTGGACCAGCGTTTCGAACTCTTCTGGTTTTTCGATTTCAGGCAGGTGGCCGCAGTTGTCTATGATGGCCAGTTCAGAGCCCTGAATGGACCGATTGTAGACCTCCGCTGCGCTCAGGGGAATGACGCTGTCTTGGCGCCCCCACACAATCATAGTCGGCAGGTTCTTAACCCGGCCTAGCAACTGAGGCAGAGCAGGATAGTGCATGTATGGTTTCCAGCTCAGGCGGCAGGCCTCTTCGCGGGCAACCTCCAGCGTTTCAATTTGCTCAGGAGTTTGCTCTTCAGGAAATATTTGATGGAACTCCGCCGTTCCGGCAGGGTCCAACAGGCACTCTTCCATATACTCTTTGGCGATGACCAAGAACATGTCAAAAATCTCGCCCTCGGGAGGCTTAATACCGGCTGGACCAACCAGGACCATCTTCTTGAACTGCTGGGGGTTCATAGTTGCCATTTCTGCCGCCAGCCATCCACCAAGGGAGTGGCCAATCACGTTTATCGGGCCAATGTTCATCTCGTCCAGCGCCCGCAGGTACCACCCAGCAAGGTCACGCATATTCATGATCCACTCTTGACGAGGAGACGCTCCAAAGCCCGGGTGCGATGGAACAATCAGCGAACTGCTTTGTGACAAGCCCTCGTGGTAAGGTAGCCACCCATGGGTGCCAAGCTCTCCGTGCAGAATTAGCAATGGCTCGCCGCTGCCGCCCTTCATAACCTCGATAGTGGTACCGGCAACATCTATCATGTCCAGGGTCCAAATTTGCGAGGTGGTACTAGAGGTAATAGTCACAAACGATCTCCCGTAAATGTGTAATGTGTACTGGTAAAACGCGGCAGTAGTAGCAATTAAGGCGGCGCGGCTATCAGATATACCGCATTGAGTCAGGTTGATTGTCCGATTTTATGCCATTGTTGTCAAATCCACCGCACGGGTGGCGCATTAAAGTGTCAATTCTCAGCGAGCCAAAAGTTGCCTTGAAACGTGCTACAATCGCAGCCGCATTTATTCAAGCCTTAACGTGGACGGCATGGCACAGCGGCCTTGGATTAAATTAGGCTCTGGACAACATATGAAGGCTTCGCGATAACCGACCATACCGGGTCAGGCATTTGAAAGACTGAAGAAAAAGTAGAACTTTATGGTTAACGCCCTTCAAGACATTACGGTTCTGGATCTCACCCAAGGTAAGGCCGGGGCCATGGGATCGATGTTATTACGCGATAACGGCGCTCGAGTGATTCGATTAGAGCAGCCGGATGCAGACAATGATCGCTCCTCGGCGGCCTTTGCAATCTGGGACCGTGCCAAGGAGAGCGTTTCCTTGGATATTAGTCAGGAGCGCGCTGCGCTACAAAAGCTGATTGGAATGGTCGATGTTCTGATTGAGGACTTCGCGCCATCTTCCGATTATCAGCAGCTGGTTGATTATAGGAAGCTTCAGGCCCTGAATCCCAGACTGGTCCACTGCTCCATCACTGCCTATGGAATGTTGGGTGACCTCAAGGACGACCCCCCTCACGACGACCTTGTAATGGCACAGATGGGCATACAGTCCAGCCAACCCGGATTTCGCGAAGGTCCGGTGCAAGTGGCGCATCCCGTGCCCAGCGTTGGCTGTGCAATATTGGCGGCGCAAGGAATTGTGTCGTCGCTGTTGGCTAGAGAGAAGACAGGCAGAGGGCGCAAAGTGGAGACTTCCCTGATGGCTGGAGCGCTGATGTTCTCCCCAAAAGTGGTGGCTGAAAAATTGGAACCGCGGCCCTTTCAGACGACACCTGCGGGCGGCGGACCGTTCTATAGCGTTTTCGAATGCTCTGATACTAGATGGATTCAGCTCGGGTGTATTCATGGCGGTTTCGTGGACTTGGCGGCTGCCGTCATGGGCATTGCCGACATAATGACAGACCCTCGTTATGGCGACGGACGACGTCCCGAAAGCGAAGAAGCACGCCAGGAGCTATTCGACATAGTGGCAGGCGTCTTAAAGACCAGACCCTGTCATGAGTGGGAAGAGATCTTCGAAGCCGCCGACGTGCCTTATGCTCGGGCCTGCTTTACGGAGGAGTCACTTAGCAATCCGCAAGTGATTGCTAACGACATGCTATCGGAGTTGGAAGATCCGAAATTAGGGCACATCACAGTGATGAACGTGCCCATTAAATTTACGAAAACGCCGGGTTCTGTAGCAGGGCCAAGGCCTGTTCTGGGTCAGCACACTGATGTCGTCTTCGCTGAAATTGAGCTTCTGCCGGAGCCACAACCGAAGAAGATCGAGAAGGTAGTTGATGTGCTACCCCTTGAGGGTGTGAAGGTCCTGGAAATGACCAATGTCATAGCGGGGCCGGCAGCCGGCAAGTGTCTGGCGGACTTGGGTGCAGACATATTCAAGCTGGAATCTCATTTTGGTGACATATCCCGACCGGCCGCCATGTCATTTTTCCTTCACTTGAACTCAAACAAACGGTCGTTGGCCATTGATACCAAGACTTCCGAAGGCCGGGAGGCCACTCAAAAGCTGGCCGCCCAGTCGGACATTATCCTGGCGAATATGCGACCTGGTGCAACCGACCGCATGGGGCTTGGTGCGGACGTAATGGAGGAACTTAACCCTGGTCTGATAGCGGCTCATTCAACGGCGTTTGGGTGGACCGGCCCCTACTCACACCGTCCGGGAGTTGATCCCCTTGCACAAGGCTGGATGGGCCTTCAGAGAGCACAGGGAGGCAGGGATAACCAGCCGGTATTTCTCTCGCAGCTTGCTCCGACAGATTACACCTCAGGAGGGCTGACCGCTCTGGGAGCCATCATGGCACTGTATGCTCGAGAGCGCACAGGCGTCGCGCAGAAGGTGGACTGCAATCTACTTAATGCGGGCACATTCATGCGTGGAGACGACTTCATGCAATATGAGGGCAAACGGCCTTCGCCTATCGCGGACAAAGGCCAATATGGCCTAAACGCGCTTCATCGGCTGTTTGAGACAAGTACGGGCTGGATCTACGTCATTGCTGAAAGCCAGGATGAGTGGCTTAGGCTGTGCGCTGCCATTGAACGGGAGGACCTGCTTGCTGACAGCCGGTTCAAGTCAAAGCAGGACCGTGCCAATAACGATGACGATCTCGCGGAGGCACTGCAAAACTTGTTTGGGCAGGGAGCAGCCGACCTGTGGCTAACGAAGCTTAAAGCAGCCAACGTGCTGTGTTCGGAGGTCACCGAGCGATATAACGTCGAGTACTTCAACGAGGAAAATTTCATTAAATTGGGAATGATCCAGGAGTACCAGCATCCCGAATACGGACTTATGAAATACGCCTGTAATACCACCCGTCTCCTCGACACCGCTCCATTGGGAGGAAGGCGCACTCCTCTTCTGGGCGAACACAACCGAGAGGCCCTGAAAGGCGTTGGTTATACAGATCAGGAGATCGATGCTTTGTACGAATCCGGAGTTCT
Organism: uncultured Chloroflexota bacterium; assembly: GCA_913046025.1. Next base: position 5,724 of record CAJWRP010000014.1, on the reverse strand, counting down.
GCTGACTGAATCGACGGACTAAGGAATCCAGCTACGTTTCGACTACGAAGGCCCTTGCTTTGTCCTGACGCTGTTCGGCAAACATCTGGTACATAACCTCTATAGCTGTTTACTTCCCGTGCCCCATCGACTAAATACAATTATGTGGGACATTGCGATACGGTTCTGAAATTTGCCGCAGTCGACTCTAGAGAACGGAGTCCATGATCAGCCAATCACCCCAATGCTCTACGAATGCCGCCCCCTCAACCGAGGATGGCGCGGCTCAGGACGTACAGCAGCGCGTAGCGGGAGCGACACGACTGGTGCTGTTATTGTCGGCGCTGGCGCTTGCCGTTTTGGGACAGGCCTTGCTTGTATCAGGTCTCGTCCTGTGGGCCATTACTCCTTACATTGTGGCAGTGATTGCTGTTACAACAGCGGTTTCCAATAGCTCTCTAGTAACTGGCGTAACTGGATTGTCATCGAGTCATTCTGATCGGCCCTCTTCGTCGACTCCAGCGCTGTCTGGACTTCCTCCCATAACGGCCCGTCGACAGCGTCAGGTGGCCATTGCTTTGATGCTCATGGCGTTAGCGCTCATGGCGTCTAGCCTATACCTCTTTCCAAAGGGACCACCCAACGCTTTGGCCTGGTGGTTCTTCGGTATATCTGTGCCGTTGGCCACAGCCTCCGTGCTGATGTTCGAGGGAAGGATTTGTACTGTAGTATCGAAGATTCGCGAGGGCGCTGAGATATCGCTTTCTTATAGGTCGGCGCTGCCCTGGCTGGGTCTGACTGCGATTCTTCTGCTGGCCTCTTTCTTGCGGCTGTACAACCTGGACGGTCTGCCGGCAGGACTTTGGTTCGACGAGGCCGACAACATCAGGCGCGCGGCTGACATAAAGTCCAACCCTGGAAACACGCTGGTATTCGTGCCCTCGACTAATCTCCCGAGCCTTTTCCTGATGCCCATTGCCCTTGTGATCGACCTTGCTGGAATATCCATCACGACATCCAGGATCGTGTCCGTGGCATTTGGTCTTGCGGGCGTAGCTGCCATGTTTGTCATGGGCAGGACCATGCTAGGCACGAGGGTTGGGCTGATAGCTGCATTTCTCACAGCAGTAATGCGATGGGACATTAATTGGAGCCGCATAGGCATGCATGGTATCACCTCGCCGCTGTTCGCTGCCCTTACAGCCTATCTAGCGTTCAAGGCGATCAACCTGGGCAGGCGATCGGACTTTGCTTTGGCAGGCGGAGTGATGGGACTGGGCATGTGGTTTTATGCTTCGTTTCGCCTGTTCCCGCTGGTAGTAGGCCTGCTGTTGCTGCATGCCCTGCTTTTCAATGGCAATGGACGGCGCAGGCTGCTGGTGAATATAGGCCTCATGGTTTTAGCTGCCTTGTTTGTGGCCGCGCCTGTTGTGCAGTCGGCCATTGTCGATTCAGAGGACTTCTTCGATCGTACCAAAGAGACCTCCATTTTCACCGACAGAACGCTGGGCGAGTCGCTGGACCAGATGAAGACCAGTCTTGGTAAACACCTGGCGATGTTCCACCTGAAGGGGGACCCTAACCCTAGGCACAACCTACCGTACACGCCGATGCTGGACTTCCTATCCGGGGCTCTGCTTATTTTAGGCGCGGCAATAGCATTCACCCGATGGCGCAACGCGGCCCTGATCATACTGCCCTTCTGGGTGCTGCTCATGTTGATGCCCGGCGTCATCACCGTTCCCTGGGAAGCTCCGCAGTCACTGCGCTCGATAACGGCTATTCCGGCTGTGGCTGTTTTGATCGCAGTAGCAGTAAGCGCCCTTTGGGTTGCAGGTCGAGGAGCTCCGTGGGGGAGTGTCCGCCGTTTCACGCCAGTCTTTGTGGCAGTTCTTCTGGCTGTTATCGCCTTTTCCAATATCAGCACATACTTTGGTCGGCAGGCCAGTCATCCAGACGTTTACGCGTCATTTTCCACAGATGAGACCCTTATGGCTCCAGACATGGAGTTGCAGCAGAGCAGGGGATATAGCTTGCTGGTCTCACCTCAGTTCCAGTTCGGCCTAACGGCCCATCTGCTGGCAGACAGGCCACGGCTGGACACGATCTCCGCACCGCAGAACATACCCTTGGACCCGGATCAGGTCTGGCATGGCGCTGCCATATACCTGGAGCCTCGTGAAGAGGGATTTTATGAATTGCTTAAAGCCTACTACCCAAATGGTGAGTTCCGTGAGTATCGTCCGCCTGCGGGTGGCGACGCCATGTTCTACTCGGCCATCATCAGTCGAGACAGGCTGAAGAATGCAAAGGGGTTAATCGAAAAGCGGACGTATTCTGATGGGCTGGTTGAGGATTCTATCAGACTGGAGGGAGTTAGCGCCTGGGCGCTGGACGTATCGCAGGACCAGGTGCCCTTCGATCTAGAGTGGGAAGGCACCCTGCATATTGCCCGATCAGGGGAGTATGCCCTGGCGTTGGATGGCGATACCAACGCGCAAGTGTTTCTGGATGACCGTCCCATCTTAAGTAGCAATTCCCCGATGGTAAAGATAAGGCCTGCGGTTGGTCTCCACACGCTAAGACTTACGGGTCGCGTGGAAAATCGATCTGAGACTCTACGGCTACTCTGGCAGCCGCCTGGGGGTGAGCTGACACCCATTCCTGCTGTCAACCTGTACCACGGCGATGTGCGGCCAGTGGGCCTGTCGGGCAGGTTCTTCAAGGGGGACGAGCGTCAGGAAAAAGAATCGACGGATGCTATGCGCGTTACGCCTATGGCTAACACTTTCTGGTACTACCCAGTGTTGAGTGAGCCTTACTATGCGGTCTGGGGAGGAAAATTAGATGTGGCCGATGACGGAGAGTACGGCTTCTCAGTTAAGGCTTTTGGCGACCTGAAGCTGTACATAGATGGCGCCCTTCGCGCCGACACGCAGGGGGAGTCGGAGTCTGTATTCAGGCTAACCGAAGGCTCCTGGCGCATAAGACTAGAGTACTTCTCCGAGTTTGCACCGTCGGACTTTGAAATCCAGTGGGCACCGCCTGGTCAGCCTTTCGGTCCAATCCCCATTGAACAGCTCACCCCGGACAACCAGCAGATGTTTGAGCTGATCGGTAACTAGGGACAACTAGCCCTTGCTGGGTGGCTCGCCTTCTAAGAACGTGGTGCCGTCGAATGGGCGCTGCACTGGGAAGAACGTCAGTATCTTAGCGTCTTCTGTTCCTTCGTTGGTGAAGCCGTGCGGAACGTTGGGCGGAATGACCATCGTCTGGTTGGCGGTCACATCGGCGACATCGTCTCCTAGCCGCGCCCTCAGCGTGCCATGAAGCACTACGATGATCTCGTCGGCCTCGTGCGTATGCAGCGGCGCTCCTGTGCCAACGCCGACAGTGCTGTGCGAGACGTTGCTACTGGTTGTGCCGTCGCCCTCCTGAGTGATGGCCCACTTGCGGTAGTTGGGCCGCCACGGGACCTCTGGTGCGCTGTCATGGTCAACTATCGGCATCTTTTGCATTCCCCAAAACTTTGTTCCGCATAACTCTCACAACCTACGTAATTTGAACGGCCCATGTCAATTGGCACGATGGCCTATGCTATACTCGCCGCGCTTACCCACCTATTCAAAACAGGAGATCAAGATGTTCGACGTTGTTATTCTGGGCGGTACCGTCGTTGACGGCTCTGGGGCACCTGGTTATCGGGCTGACATAGGTATCAAGGGCGAGAAAATCGACGCTATCGGGGACCTATCGCGAGCCGAGACCAGGCGGGTGGTTGATGCCACGGGCCTCACGGTGACGCCTGGCTTCATAGACAGCCATGCTCACTCCGACGCCGTGCTGCTAACAGACCCGCAGCATGCCGACGGCCTGCGGCAAGGGGTAACAACCGAGATACTTGGGCAGGACGGCCTGTCGTTTGCGCCGCTTTCGCCGGAGAATTACAAAGCCAATAGCCGCTATCTGGCAGGTCTTCTGGGTGAACCTCCTGAAGGCCTGGACATGAGCAGCGTCTCGGCGTTCCGGTCGCATTACCACAAGAAGGTCGCCATTAATACAGCGTACCCTGTGCCGCACGGTGCGGTTCGTCTGGAGAGCGTAGGCTTCATGGATAAACCTCTGGTGGGCGAGCCGCTGGAGAAGGCCAGGCAGATCATCAGGGATGGTATGGAGCAGCGTGCCGTAGGACTATCCACTGGCATGTCCTACCTGCCCAACGCCTGGAGCACCACTGAGGAGTTGGTGGAGCTGTGCAAGGTGGTGAAGGAGTACGACGGCGTTTACATCACCCACCTGCGCGACGTTAACACCGACCGAGGATTCGGCGGCGGCGGCGTGCCGGAGGCGCTGGAGATAGGCAGACGGTCCGGAGTAAAAGTCCACTTCTCGCACTACCGAACGGCACCGGACAGCGCAGGTCAAGTTGCTGAGCGGATGGCGCTGATCGATGAGGCCAAGGCTGATGGCGTGGACTGCACTCTGGAGCTTTACCCTTATCCTTCAGGCAGCAGCTTTCCAGTACGCTACCTGCCAGCGGATACCAGCGACGGTGGACCGGATGCTTTGCTTGATCGCCTACGGGACCCCGATGAGCGCCGACGAATGATCGATTTCATGCAGCAGCAAAAGACGGACATCGATACGGCGGTCTTCACACACCTTCCCAAGAATCGCCACCTGGAAGGGATGAGCCTGAGAGACATAGCGGGAGATCGTGGCGTTTCGCTGGAAGAGGCCCTGTTCGACCTTCTGGTGGAGGAGGAGTTACAGGTCGGCTATCGAGGTGCGCCACCGGACAGCGTGGCTGTGTGGCGACAGATCAGCCGAGACTGCGTTGACCTACTGTCCAGGCCGGACTATATGGTCGGAAGCGACTCTATTCACGTGGGCGGAATCCCGCACCCTCGTGCGTACGGCTGCTTCCCCAGATTCTTGGGTCGACTACGCCGCCAGTTCGACATCATGACGTTGGAGGAGATGGTACAGCGAGTGACGGATAACCCGGCAAAACGCTTTGGACTGAAGGGCAGGGGACAGATCAAGGTAGGCAACTTCGCCGACATAGTGGTGTTCGACCCAGACCGCATCATAGATAACGCTACCTATGATGATCCTGTCCAGTTCCCCGCCGGTATTCCCCACGTGCTGGTTAACGGTCAGGTGGCTGTGGATAGCGAAAGGTGCACAGGAATCATGGCAGGTCAGGCAGTGCCGTAGGGCTTAGCCTGCCTCTTTACCTCAGGCAAACGGCGTGATAATCGGCGTTATCCCATCAAGGCATAAATATTGATTGAAGGCCATTTGATTATTTTTGAATACGGGGCACGCAGGTATATATGCTGACGTGGGCCCAGCTTGTTTTTGCTGCGATAACCATATTCGTGGGCTCGACAGTGTTTAGCACGGTGGGCTTTGGCATCGGGGTGACGACCATACCGGTGCTGCTGTTGGCCTTCGATCCGCAGACCGTCGTCGTTGTGGTGAACGGCGTCTCGCTGCCTATGTTCTGCCTGGTCATTTACCAGACACGACAGCACATCAATTACAAGGACATGGTCCTGATATCCGTGGCCGGGTTGCTCGGTATTCCCGTCGGCGTCTACTTCCTCAGCGAAGCCAACGTTTCCATGCTGCGCATCAGCACCGCCACGCTAATCATTCTTCTGACTCTGCTGGCCGCCTTCAATGTCCGTTGGGCCGTTCCTAGATGGAGGGTTGTCGGTCTGATGGTGGGCTTTGTGG
>CAJWRP010000013.1 GCA_913046025.1 uncultured Chloroflexota bacterium | reverse complement strand
GGCATTGCACAACTGGACGGGGAGTTCGTCGTAGGCACTCCCAACGCATTCGTTGCGGAAATGCTGGAGCAACGAATGTATTCGCTCATATCGCAGACTGTGGAACGTATCACCAAAGGCACGCCGGACATCCGCTTCCAAGTTTTCTTGGATGAAGTGGCGGAAGATGCCCCTACCGCTACATTGCCGGAAGATACTTCGACAGGTATGCCCTCTGCTTCGGTGCCCAGTCCATCACTGGTGGCACAATCCTCTTCGCGGCTAAATCCTAAGTATACATTCGATAGTTTTATCGTTGGTAAGTCCAACGAGCTGGCACACGCAGCCGCCCTAGCAGTGGCCGATAATCCTGGGGTCATCTATAACCCACTGGTCATGTACTCTGACGTAGGGCTGGGGAAGACTCACCTGCTACACGCCATAGGTGAACGGGTCCGTTCAAATGGCCTGTCTCTTATCTACGCCACAACGGAAGAGTTCACCAACGACTACATCAAGGCCATCCGCGAGGGCAAGACGGAGGGCTTCCGCCTGCGTTATCGTAACGCAGACGTGCTATTGCTGGACGATATTCAATTCCTGATTGGGAAAGAACAGACTCAGGAAGGTTTCTTTCACACCTTTAACGCGCTGCATATGAGCAACCGGCAGATCGTCATCACCAGCGACCGGCCTGTGTCTTCACTGAAGGCTTTAGAGGGGCGTATTAGTTCACGTCTAACCGGAGGCCTTGTTGTAGATATTCAGTCGCCAGACCTGGAGACGCGTCTGGCAATTCTGAGGGCTAAGGCCGAGCACATGAGATTGAATATCGATTCTGCGGTTCTGGACATGCTGGGCAGCAGAGTTCACCAGAACATTCGTGAGCTAGAGGGTAGCCTAAATCGGCTAGTGGCCTACGCCGACCTTACTCGCCGCGCGATTGATGCCGATCTTGTTATGCAGGTGGCTGCAGATACTCGTTACCAGGAAACGGCACATCAGGTATCAGAAGGCGCCGTTCTTGATGGAGTCTCGAAGTACTACCAGATGGACGTGGCAACCCTGAAGGGTCGAAAGAGGGACAGGAAGACAGCCCGAGCCAGGCAAGTCGCCATGTTTCTTTTACGAGAAGAGACCAACATGGGCACCACAGCTATTGGACGACTTCTTGGTGGCAAGGATCACTCGACCGTTCTGCATGGCTGCCGCACAATTGAGAACCAGCAGAAGGTGGACGACAAACTCCGCCTGGACATTCTCAAAGTCCGAGAGTCTTTGGCTAACTAACAGAAGGGTCCCGCCGGTCTCGCTCACCACGAACCGTCATCGCAATTTACCGCTACATCCGGCCAATAAAATAGGGGCCCTCTAGAAGGCTACTTGGATGCCCAAGTATTTTGCGTCGCGCCGATTCTAGAGGAGTTACATCAATGGCCAAAGTCGCAGTCATCTCCGGCGATGGTATCGCTAACGAAGTCATCCCTGAAGCTGCAAAAGTCTTGGCTGTCGTTAACGAAAAGTTCGAGACCTTCCATGGTACAGGACCCGATCTCCTGGGCAAAGGTGTTGCTAATCCAGTTACGGCGATCATGGCCAGTACGATGCCGCTCGAGCACTTGGCCACCGTGAAACAGCGACAGCTATCGATGAAGCCGTTTCCCACCTGATCCGTCAGGGGCAGACCACTCCCGACATTGGTGGTAGCCTTTCAACGACACAGGCTGGTGATGCAATCCGAGGGTATTTGCAGGCTTACCCCTTGCATGCAGTTACATTTCAGAACACTTTTCCTAGACTTTCACTAAATAAAGAATAGACCTCCAATGAAATCAATGTGGATAACTTGTCGATTTATGTGGATAACTAACTGGTAATGTGGATAGTTTTTTGCACGCTCTCTTGACCAAAAGTCCCTCTGGTCCTTCTGCTGGGGTTATCCTTAGTCATCCTTAGTCCGTCCACATCAGGTCCATGTTAGAATTACGTTAAATATGCGAAGTCACCCTGAGTTCAATACACAGATTAACGGCTTAACAATGCGGTTGATTCCATTACAAAGAGCAACACTCAATGCCCGGTCCCCCATATCCACGCCATTATTACTATGTATTGTTAAAATAGAAAATGATTGATCAATTATTTATCCACGTTCTATCCGGCAACGGTGGTAACGGTATAGTTAGTGGGCGCCATGAAAAGTTCGTGCCTCGAGGAGGGCCGGATGGGGGCGATGGAGGTCGCGGGGGAGACGTCATAGTTGTCGCTGACCCCAATGTCACTACTCTTTTAGAGTTTCGCTACCATCGTAAATTCGAGGGATCCTCTGGGAATAATGGATCCGCAGGTAACAAGCACGGCAAAAACGGCGAGGACATAAGAATACCTGTTCCCGTAGGCACTCAGATCTGGGAAGCAGATACTAATAATATGTATGCCGATCTTTCGACGGCAGGTCAGGGGATTGTGCTGGCAAAAGGGGGTCGTGGTGGCCGCGGCAATGCCCAATTCGCTACCTCAACGAACCAGTATCCTCTGTTGGCGGAACAGGGCGAACACGGAGAAGAGCTTCATATACGCTTGGAGCTTAAGTTGCTGGCAGACGTTGGCATCATTGGGCTTCCCAATGCCGGGAAGTCTAGTCTTCTCGCATCTGTTAGCGCGGCGCGGCCGAAGGTTGCTAACTACCCGTTCACTACACTGGAGCCGGTGCTTGGCGTAGTCGAGAGGTTTCACGACACCTTTGTGATGGTAGATATTCCAGGCCTTATCGAAGGCGCTTCAGATGGCATAGGGTTGGGACACGATTTCCTTCGGCATATCGAGCGCACCCGCGTGCTTGTTCACGTAGTTGATGGCTCAGCTGTTGACCCCATTGATGATCTTCGTAAGATCAATAACGAGTTGGCCCAATTTAATGGGGATTTGGCTACCAAGCCCCAGCTAATTGCGATCAATAAACTAGACATTACGGAAGTGCATGAGCTCCGTACCGAAATTGAACAGCTTTTTGAAGACCGAGAAGAGCCCCTGTTCTTCATATCGGCCGCTACTCACGAAGGCGTGGGAGACCTGCTGAATAAGGTATATGAGATCCATCAGGAGGCGAGGCAAAAGGAGGAGGAGGAGATCGAGTCTAGCGAAATTAGTATCGATGATCTTCCCGTCTTAAGGCCACGCCCCAGGCGAGAGCCAATCCAGATCAGCAAAAGTGGGGGAGTGTTTATTGTTGAGGTGCCCCGCATTGCTCGGATAGCCGCCATGCTGGATGTGCAGGACTGGAATGCAAGAATTCAGTTCATGGGTCATCTGCAAAGGACCGGCGTGATCAGGGCGCTTGACGAGGCTGGGCTTATGCCTGGAGACACGGTCCGGTTCGGTGAGATGGAATGGGTGTGGGAGTGATTTTTGGGTAGTTGGCGAGGGCAATTTAATTTTTCCAGAGTGGCGTTTGTGGGCAGATCGGTCATGGCGAAGGTCTCGTGAAGCTTGGGGTATTTGGCGGCACTTTCGATCCTATTCACATGGGACACCTGGTTGTTGCTGAAGCTGCTCGCGAGCAGCTTTGTCTAGACGAAGTGGTATTCATTCCAGCAGGAGAACCCTGGTTCAAGGCCGAGGTGCGGATTACAGACGCTAGCCATAGATTTGCCATGGTTGAGCTGGCAGTAGCCTCTAACCCCGCGTTTCTAACGTCTGACCTTGAGATGGTCAGGTCTGGGCCCTCGTACACTGTTGATACCTTGGAGTTGCTTCACGAGAAACTTGGCGAGTCTGTTGAACTCTTCGTAGTGCTAGGCGCCGATGCTCTGGCGGATCTAGTGAGATGGCACAGACCTAAGCGCATATTGGAACTGGCTACCGTTGTTGGAGTGACTCGTCCTAGTTACGGATTAGTCGATCTACAGCAAATGGCCATTGACCTTGATAGTGAAGAGGGCACGCTAAGGCTGCTGGAGGGCCCGCTGTTTGGGATAAGCGGGATAGAGATCCGACGCCGTATTCAAGAGGGGCGGTCCATTAGGTATCTCGTTCCAGGGTCGGTAGACGCCTATATTCGGGAGCATATGCTGTACCGCTGACTGCCGGTAGTGTAGGCTCAGATAACTGACACTGTAGAGGGGGGAATGCAGTTGAGCAAGGGCACTGCACAGGCGATTTTAGATCTGGCGAAAGAGAAGGGGGCGCTTATGTTTGGGGAGTTCAAGCTCTCCGCAGGCGGCACCAGCTCATACTACTTCGACGGGCGCATGATATCTCTCGACCCTGAGGGAGCAAATCTCATTTCTCAGGTGTTCATTCCACTGATTAACCAGTGTGGCGCTCAGGCCCTTGCCGGCCCTACGCTCGGCGCAGACCCTATCGTATCCTCAGTAGCCGCTTTGAGTTTCAAAGAGGGCAAGCCTATACCCGGCCTGATAGTCCGCAAAGAGGCAAAAGCGCATGGTGGGAAGAGGGGCATCGAAGGCCCACTAGTTAAGGGCTCCAACATTGCGGTAGTCGATGACACATGCAGTACTGGGGCCAGCCTGTTTCTCGCTATCGATGCGGTTGAGGCAGCGGGATGTAAAGTAGTCAAGGTGCTATCTATACTGGATAGACATCAGGGCGGAAGCGAAGAGCTGAAGCGTCGCGGCTACGACTTCTTCACGATTTTGGAAGCCGACGCCGAAGGGAATATCGCCCCAGCCAAGAACAGTGATTAGCAAGCGGGCGGGACAAGTGTGTTGGTTCCCTCCGTGGGTATTGGGATAACCCCATGCCATTAATACTAGAAAATATCCGGTGGGTCTTTTTCGACCTGGGTTACACACTCATCAACGAGGATGGCGCAGCCTTTGGTCGCCTGCAGCAGGTATGCGATGCCCTGGGGGAACTTGGCGTGGATACGGAAGTTGCAAAACTGGTTAAGAGCCTGGAAGAGGCTAGTGCACACTATGATCCTAGTCCCTTCGTCAGCGTGCTGAAGCAGCTTATCCCCGATCCTAAGCACCAGGACTTCGTACGCAAGTCAGGGCGCTATCCCAAGGAATTGGAGAAGCCCTACCCGGATGCTGAGCCCCTTTTAGTATCTCTAGCCGGCAAATACCAGTTAGGTGTAATCGCTAACCAACCAGACGGTACCGAAGCACGACTGAAGGATTATGGACTGCTTTCGTTCTTTTCAGTGTGCATCTCATCCACTGAGCTAGGCATAGCGAAGCCGGACCCGGAGATCTTTCGTGTCGCATTGAGTAAGGCCGGGTGCCGGCCTGAAGAAGCGGTGATGATAGGCGACCGCATCGACAACGACATAAAACCAGCCAAGGCGCTGGGAATGCAGACCGTGCGCATATTGCAAGGCGTTGGCCGACTCCAGAGGCCGCGGACGTACGATGAGCAGCCAGATGCCACGGCAATGAACCTGGCGGAGTTAGGGAAGATTCTGTTTGACTGATATAGCCTTCTGCGGTAGAGTCCCAAGGTTATGAAATTGATATTTGTTCGCCACGGAGAGTCCCTTGGTAACGCTGGCGGAGTAATGCAGGGCCGCGCCGAGTATGATCTTTCGGAGGCCGGCCGTCAACAGGCGGCCCTTCTGCATCAGCGATTTCTGGATGAGAGTTTTCAACCTACTCATGTCTACTCCAGTCCCCAGGCCCGCGCCTCACAGACCGCTGAAATAGTGTCAAGTTCCTGGGATTCCCCCATCACCCATTGGGATGATCTGATGGAGCACGATATCGGAGTCTTTAGCGGTCTTGCGTGGTCTGATATTAAGCAGAAGTTCCCTGAAGTCGCTACAGAGTTTGAGCAGAACCTGGACTGGCAAATCGTTGAAGGGGCGGAGACCTCATCGGAACGTCGAGCCAGGGGGCGCCGAGTAATTGACACGATTATCAGCCGACACGGCAACGATGACGTAGTGATTATGTTCACGCATGGCGGCATCATGGCCCATATGATGGCTGCTCTGATGGGTACCGAACGCACCTGGGGCCTGGGCGTGCAGAACACGGCGGTATTTGAAATTAGCGTTGATGCCGAGCGCTGGTGGCAAAATGATCCAGCCACTTATCACAATAGTGCGCTATGGCGGATCACCCGTTTCAACGACAGCTCTCATCTTCTAAATGGGCGTTAGGCAGCAATGGGCAGGCCAACGTGCAGGGCAAGATCGTCCAGTTTTAGACACCTATGCCTCTGATAGCTTCGTAGAGGGCCTGAAAGACAGTGGCCACGTGGCCGCTCTAAGCGGTGGAGAGATCGACCAAACTGTGATCGTTGGATATGGCCCCGACCAGCACTTTATCGTGCAATTGGACCCTCTGGACGGCTCTTCTAATATCGACGTTGCAGTAAGCATCGGATCGATATTCGGCATTTGGAAACGAGATACCTGCGATCCGGTCACGGAAGCCAGTCTGTTAAGGCCCAGGAACGAACAGGTAGCCGCGGCGTATGTGGTTTACGGCTCTAGCACCATCATGGTGGTTGCTATCGAGGACGTAGTCCAGGGGCCCACGATGGATCCAGACGACAGAGATTTCAAGCTTACCCATCCTGATATTCGTATACCAACGAAGACTCCAACGTACAGAACCAACGAGAGAAATTATTCTGCGGTGGACGCGGGCACATGGGAAACTATTGAAATGCTGAGGGAGAGCTTCTCTTTGCGCTACGTTGGCTCCCTTGTCGAAGACTTCTACAGAAATCTGCTCAAAAGCGATATATTTTTATATCATCCTGATGTTAAGAATAATCAGGGTAAGCTTCGGTTGATGTATGAGGCAAATCCCTTGGCATGCGTGGCTGTGAAAGCTGGCAGCGCTGCGTCGTTCGGAGGAATGCGTATTTTGTATACCCAGCCTGAAAAATTACACCAACAAATTCCGCTAATCATTGGTAATTCGGATGTCGTAGAATCTACAATAGATATGATGAATTCCAGCATTAGGATCCATTAAGGGGACTGTTATGGACATTAACCAGCTTCAGAGCACCGCCCATGCAATGGTTGCGCCAGGCAAGGGCATTCTTGCGGCGGATGAGAGCACAGGAACGATCAAGCGGCGGTTCGACGCCATCAATGTGGAGTGCACGGAGCAGAACCGCCGAAACTACCGGGAAATGCTGTTCCGTACAAACGGCACCAACGAATTCATAAGTGGCGTAATTCTGTATGACGAGACGCTTCGCCAGAAGGGCGCAGATGGCACCTCTCTAGTTAAGGTTTTGCAGGACCAGGGCATCATCCCCGGCATCAAGGTTGACATGAGCACCAACCCTCTGTCTAATGCTCCCGGAGAGGTCATCACTGATGGCCTAGATGGCCTGCGGGCCAGACTCCAAGAGTATTATGAGCTTGGTGCGAGATTCGCCAAATGGAGAGCGGTAATCACCATCGGTCATGGCCTGCCTAGCCAGTACTGCATCGACGCCAACGCCCACCTGTTGGCCCGTTATGCCGGGCTGTGCCAAGAGGCCAATCTGGTTCCCATGGTGGAGCCAGAAGTGTTGATGGACGGCATGCACACTATCGGAAAGTGCTATGAGGCCACAGAGGCCACGCTGCGAAAGGTCTACCACGAACTGGGTCAGCAGCGCGTTGATCTTACGGGAACGATCTTGAAGCCTAACATGGTGCTTTCCGGCAAGGAGGCCTCCAACAGGGCCTCAGCGGCGGAAGTGGCTGAAAAGACAATAGCCTGCTTCCGGAATACAGTACCGGCCGCTGTGCCTGGTATCGCTTTCCTGTCCGGCGGACAGGGCGATGAAGAGGCCACATCCAACCTGGATACTATCAATCGGCTGGCATCAAAAGTGGGCGTGCCGTGGCAACTCAGCTTCTCCTTTGGTCGCGGACTTCAGGCATCGCCTCTGGCAGCCTGGGGTGGCGATGATTCAAAGTTCGATGAGGCAAAGCAGGCCTATTACCATCGTGCTAGGGTGATGAGCGCTGCACGAATGGGCCAGTACACCTCGGATATGGAAAGGTCAGTGGCTGCAGACTAGTAGTTTGGCTTAAGTTGAAGAAACTTTTAATAGCAACGCACAACCAAGGCAAGCTCAAGGAGCTGTCCTCCCTTTTGGAGGGCGTACCCTTTGAGCTTGTTTCGTTATCAGACGTAGGGATTGCCCATGACGTGGATGAAACGGGCAACACGCTGGAGGAGAATGCGACGCTTAAGGCTGAGACCTACGCCAGCCTAAGCGGACTATCAACCCTGGCCGACGACTCAGGGCTAGAGGTTGAAGCGCTAGGCGGAGAGCCTGGTGTGCGCTCTGCAAGATATGCTGGAGAAGGTGCAACCGATCAGGACCGCATCGACCTACTGCTGAAGAATCTTGCTGACAAGCCCCAGCCATGGGATGCACGATTTCGCTGCGTAGTGGCCATTGCTCGGCCTAGTGAAGTGGTGGGGCTTCATTCAGGAGAATGTCTCGGAGCGATTATCACGGAGCTTCGAGGAAGTAACGGCTTTGGTTATGATCCCGTTTTCCTGATACCCCAGGTCTCCAAAACAATGGCAGAACTAACGTCAGACGAGAAGAATCGTCTTAGTCATCGAAGCGCCGCTGCCAGGATGGCGAAAGACGTCTTGATGGGCATGCCCATATAGGCCGACGCATTACCTAACAGGTGACTAGCGCGTTCCGGTATAATGCTACATAGAAACCTGAGTATTAATAGTCGAAAAGTGCACATGCCTGAACCTTCTCTAAAACCCACAATACTCGACAAGTTCAAGCGTCCGTTGCGAGACCTCAGAATCTCTGTGACGGATCGTTGCAACTTCCGCTGCACCTACTGCATGCCCGCAGAGATTTTCGGCGAGAGCTATCAGTTTCTTTCCAGAAAAGATCTTCTTACCTTCGAGGAGATTGCGCGGCTGACCCGTATTCTCGTTAGACTTGGCGTCAGCAAGGTTAGGCTCACGGGTGGCGAGCCCTTGGTACGTAACGAGATCGACAAGCTTGTGGCGATGCTTTCTGCTATAGGCGGCGTGGAAGACCTGACGATGACCACCAACGCCTTCCTGCTGTCAAGAATGGCAGTTGACCTGAAGGCTGCAGGCCTGCAGCGCATCACCGTCAGCCTAGATACCCTGGACGAAGAGGTCTTCAAGAAAATGAATGGCCGTGGTTTCGGCACCGGGCGCGTTCTGGAGGGCATTGAGGCGTCAGCGGATGCCGGGTTTCGGCCTATTAAGGTGAACTCCGTTGTGCAGCGCGGCGTCAACGATCATACGATTGTAGAGCTTGCTCGTTACCTCAAGGAGCGTGGCCACATCGCGCGCTTCATCGAGTATATGGACGTGGGTAACCTCAATGGCTGGAAGCTGGATGAGGTGGTCACATCGCAAGAGATCGTCTCGCGCATAGACGCTGAGATGCCTCTGGAGCCAGCTGACGCCAACTACGTAGGCGAGGTGGCATCCCGTTACCGGTACAAGGACGGCTCTGGAGAGATCGGTGTCATATCGTCTGTGACCAAGCCCTTCTGTGGCGACTGCACCAGGCTTCGTCTGTCGCCAGAAGGAGAGCTGTTCACCTGTCTATTTGGTGTGGATGGCACGGACCTTCGCACACCGCTGCGAGATGGCCTTACCGACGATGAACTGACTGATCTGGTACGCGGCATCTGGACTCGGCGCGTGGACCGCTACTCCGAGGAGCGCTCTTCTCTGACAGAAGAGCTACGTCAGGGCCGCAAAAAAGTGGAGATGTACCACATAGGTGGGTAGGCTCTTAATGATACTGGGGCTACGTTTCTAGCTGCACTGCTAGGCTCCGTACAGAATCACCTGGTAGATTGTTGTTCTTAAATCTTCTGCGGCAGAGAATTTGTCACCCGAACGGTCACGAGAACTTCATCAGAATCTATTTGAAAATTAGCATCTTCCTTTGTCTAGACACGATTTCAAAGGCTCCGATCTGCTTCAAAGGAACGGCGCTCTGGGCTAAAATGGGAACAGTTTAAGAAAAGGCATTGAAGGATTCTTAGATATGGTTGATATTTATACTGATGGTGCTTGCAAGGGCAACCCTGGCCCCGGCGGATGGGGTGCTGTGATCCTTGAAGGTGACACTAAGAAAACGCTCCAGGGCGGGGAACGGGATACAACCAATAACCGCATGGAGATGATGGCTGTAATAGAAGGCCTGAAGGACCTCCCCGAGCAGGAGCAGGTCACTATTTTCAGTGATAGCCAGTACGTTATCAATACGATGACCAAGAACTGGAAACGCAATAAGAACCAAGACCTCTGGGCAAAGATGGATGCTGAGATTAAGAGCCGCAGGGTGAAATGGCAGTGGGTTCGCGGCCATAACGGCCATCCCCTGAATGAGGAGGCCGACCGCCTGGCTGTCGAGGAGGCTACCCGATATGCCTAAAGCTGATTCGTCAGGCAAAAGGCTCACACACATAGATGAGTCTGGTCAGGCCAGCATGGTGGATGTGGGTTGGAAGGACGATACCGATCGGGAGGCTGTTGCCAAAGCGGCGATCACCATGGAGCCCGAAACCTTGGCCCTTATCAAGGCCAACAACATGAAAAAGGGCGACGTACTTGGAGTGGCCCGTATCGCAGGCATAATGGCCGCCAAGAATACATCTAACCTCATTCCTCTCTGCCATCCGTTGCCATTAAGTCAGGTGACCATTGATTTCGAGATTGATGACGAGGCCAACTCCATAACCATTACCGGCACTACCAACGTTACCGGCAAGACCGGAGTCGAGATGGAGGCGCTCACCGCTGTGAGCATCGCTGCCTTGACTATCTACGACATGTGCAAGGCGGTAGATAGGGCCATGCGTATCGATGGAGTTCGACTGGCCAGAAAGACCGGTGGTAAGAGCGGTGATGTCTTTCTAGAATAGTCTAAATTTTCGAAAAGGCCAAGGCAGATCGTTCTTCCCAGCTACAGTAACGGTTGGATCAGCCGATAGTGGGCCCTCATTAATTAAACGCCGACCTGCGTTTTCCATATCTGGCTATATTTGTTGGCCAGTCCTATTCCATGACTTACGGTCTTGTGCCTGTCCACCGCAACTATGATTGGCGACTTGTATGAATGAACCCGTACCCTCACAAGCACTTAGCTTCGATTTGGAGTCCCTGGGCCAGCCGCAGCAATGGACTGTTCACCATCGAGGTCTTGGGTACACAGGTGAAGTAATAATAGCTGAGAGTTTTGATCATCAATGGGGCGAACTTCTTCCTCCTCATCTAAACTTCAGGCTTGTCTTCTTCACGGTGCCTCGCCGCATTCCTCCCCGCCGGATTCTGGACACACGCATTGCCATGGTGGTGCCAGGCCGTTCTCCCGCAGAGGCCCATCAGTCGTTGCGGCAGGAGCTGAAATCATCCAGGAGACTCGAGAGCGTTACGTATACCAGCGGGACCCCGACTCAGAGGTCTTGCGAAATGCCATGCATGATCGAGAGGATTCATTACGGGGCGAACTGGAGCGGCGCTATGGCATGGCCTATTCACAGGTAAAAATCTATACACATCCAGAAATAGGGCTGCGGGCTCGGGATGTTTTCTTGAACAGCGGGCTCGAGTCTTGGGCCAATGAGCTAGCCTCGTAGACCCTACTGCAGCCCAGCGCCAGTTTGACGGTCCGTCCGGTTTATCAATTGCATTGGAAAGTTATCGAAGGGCCACCAGCATATCCGATTCTGTGCCGGTTATTATCGAGGCCCGAAATTACTTGGATAGGATGACATTTGGACAAGAGCATCAGCAATTGCGACTTGCACGCGATACGCTAATGGCGAGGATGGACGCTGCGAGCTTACTCAGCAATCCTTCCTTGTGGCAGGGAATTAGAGGTGGGCTTGAAGGGTTGCGCAATAGCTACACGGCAGCCTACGGCTCATTTCACCTTGAGTATCACCAGCAGGCTTTGGAGTTGCGCCACATGCTGGAAACGCTGGAGCCGCAGGTCAAGGCCCTAGCCCGGTTTAACGAGATACCCGAGCTGGGTGAAGCCGTTGGTACAGACGTGCAACAGCTCTTCAAGGACGTGTCTGAGGGTTATAGGCTTTGATTTTTGGCCGAAGAGGATTTGGATTTCGGTGACGTCCCATATTGCCGGAGGTGCATCCTGCCTATGAACGTGATCATTCCACCGCAACGCGGAGCAGCTTTCCGGAGACGCCTCCAGAGCCATGCGTGAGTACAATCGCCGGCTGAGTACCTACAGCGCCGCGCAGATTTTGGATAAGCCTACGCAGGAGCAAGTTGATAAGTTCATGGAGTTGGTTCAGGTCGCCGACCCTTCGGCCCTGGCGAATATTCTGGACGACGGAGTGGTGGATTTTCTGCGACAGTTCCTTTCACCCTCTGACTGATTTTACGGGAATCATTAGGCCTAATATCATTTCCAGTCAGACTGGTCGCATAGGGAGACCAGCCCCCGTTCAAATCTGGCATTGCGCGTCTATTCCATTCCTCTGTATCATGCCTCTGATTTGAGCCGCTGACCTTGTTGGCCAGTGAGGCAATGCTGAATGAGGAATGGAATTCAATGTCAGACAAGATCAATGTAGGCAATGCAGAGATAGTATTCGCCCTGGACATGGTTCCTCCTTCTCGGGGACCAGGAGAATTCTTCGAGGGAGTCACGGAAACCGACTGGGAGCCATACAAGGACATCCTGGAGAATGGCCAGATTCAGCTTTATTACGGCCACTTCTTTGTGCGATCTATGGGCAAGACCATAATGATAGACACAGGTATGGGGCCGGGTCCGCACCCCTCTAGAAACAACCTGACTGGGGACCTCCTCAATCAGCTTAAGGCCCAGGGCGTAGGCCCCGAAGATGTCGACATCGTTGTGCACACACACCTGCACGCGGATCATGTTGGATGGAATATCGACACCACAGGCGACACACCCAAGCCATACTTTCCCAATGCCCGGTACCTGGTCCCCAGGGTGGACTGGGAGTATTTTATTCAGCCAGACGTGTTGGCGGACTCGCCACAGGTCCAAGACAGCGTCGTGCCGCTGGGAAAGATGGGCATAATGGACTTGTTCGACGAGGGCTACAACATCACGGACGAGATAACTACCCTGGCTACACCCGGCCATACACCGGGGCATCAGGTCATACTCATCAGCTCACAGGGGCAGAAGGCAATGGTAGTAGGTGACGCAATCCACAGCAGGGTCCAGATTCAGGAGCCGGACTGGTGTGCGGGTGTGGATACCAGTAAGCCCGACAGTCGTCGCAGCAGGCACGCGCTGCTGGAGAAGGCAGAGAATGAAGATTACGTAATTGCTGCGGGCCATTTTCACCTGAATGACCACATCGGCAAGGTGGTCCAGTTGGAAGGCAAACGTTACTGGCAGGTCATCA
>CAJWRP010000012.1 GCA_913046025.1 uncultured Chloroflexota bacterium | reverse complement strand
GGTGTCTTGCTGCTGTGCGTCTGATGAAGCAGCAGCATGCATGACTCCGCTTAGCCCACCTATGGTAAATAGGGCTATAAACCCTATGGCAAACAACATGGGCGTTCTTAAATCTAAAGATCCGCCCCATATTGTGGCCATCCAGTTGAATACCTTAATGCCAGTTGGCACCGCAATGGCCATGGTCGTTATTGTAAACACCGTGGTGGGAATGGGGCCGAGTCCGACTGTGAACATATGATGGCTCCAGACCATCCAGCCCATGAAGGCGATGATAGCGCCCGCCAACACCACAGTCGAATAGCCAAACAGAGGCTTTTTAGAGAAGGTTGGTATGATCTCTGACACCATGCCCATTCCTGGGAGAATCAGGATATAGACTTCTGGATGACCGAACACCCAGAACAGGTGCTGCCAGAGAACCGGGTCTCCGCCAGCAGCTACATTAAAGAAATTCATGCCGAAGGTGCGATCGAAGTACAGCTCAATCAGAGCGACTGTGATGACCGGAAAGGCCAAGACAAGAAGAATCGCCGTGATAAATGTCATCCATGTGAAAAGAGGCATCCTCATAAAGGACATGCCCGGCGCTCGCATGTTGACTATAGTCACTATGAAGTTGAACGCGGCGGCCAATGACGCTATGCCTAGAATCTGCAGTGAGATTATCCAAAAGTCGATACCGTTTCCGGCATTTTGCCCTACGCTGGTCAAAGGAGCATAGCCGAACCAGCCAGCATTTGTAGCTCCACCAAGGAACCAGCTTGAGTTCAAGAGAATTGCGCCGCCAAGAAAGGTCCAGTAGCTAAAGGCATTCAGTCTGGGGAAGGCCACGTCGCGAGCACCGATCTGTAACGGAATCACAAAGTTGAAGAACGCCGCACTTAGAGGCATCACTGCAAGGAAGATCATGGTTGTCCCATGCATGGTGAAGAGCTGGTTGAATACCTCGGGGCTGACTATGTCCTGGTTGGAACTGACTAGTTGGACGCGCATCAACAGCGCTTCCAGGCCGCCAATAATAAACAGAACAAAGGCCGTCACTCCGTAGAGAATCCCAATCCTCTTATGGTCGATCGTGGTAATCCAAGACCACACACCAGTCGGGTAAGTGGGTCTGGGTATCGCGAACGGAACTGTAGTCATCCCTTCCTCCGTACTGTTCCTGACAATTACTAAGCTAAGGTCCGCTGTTACTTCAGCGTCATTAGGTAAGCGACGAGGGCGTCAATCTCGCTCTCGTCTAACGCAAATTCTGGTTTGTTGTAGGCGTCTGCCTCGCGGGACATGATGTTGCCAGGCTTTATCTCGTCGGGGTCAGTTAACCAACTCTTCAAGTTTTGCTGAAGCATTGCGTCATTGACCGTGAAACTGCCTTCTTCGGCGTTCGGTAGCAGCCCTACGAGGTTAAGCCGACTGGCTACGTGTGATAGATTAGGGCCTCTTCCGCTTCCGCGTCCGGTAGAGTGGCAGAAGATGCAGTTTGCGCTCCGGAACTCGTCCTTGCCCGCCATCGCCAACGCATCTGTTGGATCGACAGCCGGGGCTGCTTGTTCTAGAAGCCAGGCGTCAAAATCCGCCCTAGATTCAACGATTACCTTGAAGCGCATATTAGCGTGCGATATTCCACAGAATTCGGCGCACTGTCCGTAGAATTCGCCTACATCGTCTGCTTGAAGCCAGAGACTGTGGTCGTTGTTCGGTACCATGTCCACTTTGCCACCCAATTTCGGGACCCAGAAGCTGTGGATAACATCTCGGGAATCCAATCGGAACACGACTGGCTCTGCGACAGGCATGTGAAGTTCGTTGGCGAACACAATTTTCTTACTAGGATCATTTGGGTCGGCATACTGGAACTCAAAGAACCATTGACGACCTATGGCGTCGACTTCTAGGGCAGGCCCACCTGCAGGGTTTGGTGGTGGATTCGCAGCGAAGAAAATTCCGTTAATAGTTGGCACCGCTGCAATTACCAGGATGAGAGCAGGTATTATGGTCCAGGTGATTTCCAATTTAGTATTACCGTGAACCTGTTTCGGGTCTCCGTCTCCTGGGCGCCTTCGGAATTTGACGAACATGTAGATCAGGGCACCTTCAACCGCTACAAATATCAGGGCGGCGACCCAAAAAATTACATGAAATATAAAAAGCTGATTTGCAGCAACTGGACCTAATGGATCAAATGTTGATTGATTATGCGATGGTGTGCAGCCAAGCATCAGGGCAAAAATAACGCTGATTATAGCCAAACTGAAAATCTGGCGGGAGCGTTGTTTCACGATAAACATGTCTTAGGTGTTTTCCTCCCTGACGGTCGATATTGCAAGTAAATGGGCTGCGCAACAGCATAAGAATCTATCAGAGCATTCATTTGATAGTCAAGGCTATGCATGGGGCGAACAACGTTCATATTAAGACTTCACTAGGCTGTCGGCGATTATCGCGGAGAACAGAATGGCAAGGTATAACAGCGAATACAAGTATAAAGGCTTAGCTCCAAGAATATCGGGATTCCTAATCAGACGCCAGGCATAATAAATGAAGGCTAATCCTGCTGTGGACGACATGATTAAATAGACGAGACCTACAGCACCGGTGGCGTAAAACATGGTAGTCAACGCCAGCATGAGAATAGTGTATAGCAATATAGACTTTTTTGTCTCTTGAACGCCTACCACCACCGGCAACATCGGAACTTTCGCCCTAGCGTAGTCATCCTTGAGCATCAAAGCCAGGGCCCAAAAGTGTGGCGGAGTCCAAAAGAATACGATGGCAAAGAGATATATGGCGGGAAGTCCTATGGAGCCTGTTACGGCCGTCCAGCCAATCAGGGGAGGAAGGGCACCCGCGGCTCCACCGATAACGATATTTTGCGTCGTAGTACGTTTTAAAGCCTTGGTATAGACCAGAACATAGAACAGTGTTGCGCCGATTGTTAAGGCCGCACTAAGAACGTTGAGCAACCCTGCCATCAGGAAGAAGGCAATGACGTTAACAACGATTCCGAAAATGATAGCGTGGTGTGAAGGAATCAGTCCTACGACGACCGGGCGAGTAGCGGTGCGGCGCATGGCCTGATCGATGTCGCGGTCCATGCTCTGATTAATCGCGTTTGCTCCAGCCGAAGCCAAGGTGCCGCCAGCCAAGACGATAATTGTAGTCAGCAGATCTGGAACGCCCCTGGAGGCCAAAAACAAACCGCCCAGGGCGGTGAACAGCAGCATCATGATTATTCGCGGCTTGACTAAAGTGATGTAAGCCCGAACTATCGCTTGTGTGTCTGTCGACTGTGCGATGATCATGGTGTTGCTTCCTCCGCAGAATATTCTTGCGAAATATTAGACATTAGGTAAAGGTGTCCGCCCCCCCCAGAGAATCTGACCACGCAGGCACTATGCCCAGTGCAATTATATGAACCAGAGCCATCCACAAAAGAGTGGCTAGGCTCAAGTGAGTTGCCTTGAGGTCAGCGCTAAATCCAGACCATACTGTAGCTGCTCCGGCAAAAATCTGCAAAATAAACAGACCCAGCAAAATTAGTCCTGACACACCCATGTAGTAGGAAACGCTACGCCGCTTCCACGTGATTGCAGCGGCACCGATCACCATTAAGCCTACGATGGCTGCGAAGTATCTGTGGCCCATGTGTAGAGCAGAGGCGCCGCCTTCTGGAAATAAGCTGCCTCGACACAGTGGCCACGTGGCGCATGACGATCCCGCTCCAGCGCCCACAATGAAGGATCCGGAGAGGATTAATAGCAGAACAGCAATGGCTGTCGCGTACAGGTGCCTACGAAAACCGTTGGTGTACTCGTCACGACCGGCATTCACCTCAGGTTTGTTGACACGCAAGCCGGCCACGGCGGCGATCACCATACAGGCAACGACTCCCTCAGCTACTGCAAGATGGATCAGGCGTACCCACCAGCTGAGCTCGGTGAGCACCGTGGCACCGCCCAGACCCGCTGCCACAATGACAAGTATCATGCCGGTCGCACTGGACCATAGTGCCCAACGATTGCTGCGCAAAAATAGCCAGGCGAAAATAAGCGTTGCAAGGACAAAAATACTCAAGGTTGAGGCGGACAATCTGTGGGAATACTCGATGAGTGTAGCGAACTCAAAAGGTGGAATGAGCTGACCGTGGCAAAGTGGCCAATCGGGACAACCTAGGCCAGAACCAGTCACGCGGACAACGCCGCCTAACGTGATTTGAGCGAGCGCCACAATAGACGATAAAATCGCCAAAATGCGGAATACGACGATAGACCTAGGGCCCGAATTACGGCTGTGGAGCACTACTGTTATATCGCCTTACTTGGCTTCCCAATCAAGTGCCGAAAAGGAGCCCTTTAGGTTCTGAATGGCACATGGAAAAGAATGTGTAACTTTTCACGAACAAGGATAACATAGGCCTAATATAGCGTCAATTAATGTGGTGTCTGGGTCTACAAGATCTTCTTGACGGAGTCGCAGGCCCATCGCTACAATAAACTGTCAGAGATTTGTGAGCTCCAGATGCCAACCGCCTCACTCACGTGGCCCGCTAGCTCAATTGGCAGAGCAACTGACTCTTAATCAGTAGGTTCCCGGTTCAAGTCCGGGGCGGGTCACCAATATTTTCTGCATAATTAATAAAGAAGCCCTCCCTTTAGGGGTCCTCTTTTATTTCGTATGTTTTACGTATTGCAGACATTTGCCGACATTAATCTGGCATGGCCTGCCGTTACTTTTCCGATACATCCTTATCCATATGCGACATGAGGTGGGCGTATATGGCCATCGTGAGCGAGATGGAACTGTAACCGAGACTACCTTGGGTGGTCTTGATATGGACTCCTGTCTCTATTAAAGCGGAAGCATGAAAGTGCCTTAGGTCATGCAGTCTGTACTTAACCCCCTTATTGCATAGTCTTTTCCTATTCTTGGGAAGGAGGTCTGGGTCGAGCAAACCACTCAAGGGAGACATAAATAGCATCTGGATATCAGTGTATGCACTCCCAAGGCGCAGGCGCTCCTCTGCTTGCTTCGCAAGATGCTGTCGGATGATTGAATTAATAGATTGGCCGATATGAACTATGCGCCATGAAGTCGTAGACTTTGTCGGCTGAATAGCCAATACACCATTTCGACAGGTTAGACAAAGGCAGTGCATAACAATATCGAGGCCGTAAATGGAACTAGAGTGCCCCAATAAGGCCGATTTATACGTCGCGTAGCCACGCATCGAGTCAACGGGTACCAGAGGTCCAGCATGGCAGCAAATCCAACAAAGTTCACTATGTGAACGAGTTGGCTTGGATTGTGATTCGCGTTATATGTGGCAACACGATAAGAAACAGGGAATAGCGCTGGACACCGGAGGCCCAGCCGATTCCCAATTCCCAGACGCGTTTACGTATCATTACGCCAATGGTCCAAACACATGGAAGTTCACAAGTCGCACGTGTTAGGCTCGCGAACATGGTCGATATCCAATATTCGGTCGTTGCGAAATTCCCTAAGCTCTAACTACCGGGGGCAGGGCGATAGGCAGTGGCGTCAAGGTCATCGCGAGACATGCATAAGATACTCTTTCCGATTAAGCGGATTACGGGGGCTCCGAGAACGAGTTGGAAACGTCCCGTCAATCGGTTCGTATCTGTCAAAAGTGAATTCCAACACGCCCTCGCCGCGAGTAGTTGATCTCAGCTGTTGCTGTATCTCGTGCATCCGCGTTGCGGGGATGTCGCCTCCCAAGGTGAACGACGCACCTTTCATTTGCGGCGTCTGAAGAACAGCCTGCATTCTCGCCAATACGCCTATTGTCGGCCCGAGCGCGTCCGCTGGCCCCTCCAACTGAAAGTGGTGGATCGGCTCGCATACCTCGGTGCCAGCATCCTTCAGGGCGCTCATAAGAACTAAGGGAATCAGGTATCGAAAGTCTCTAGTCGTACTAAGCGGAGGCGAATATCCAGATTGGATTAGGGTGATCAGACAGTCATCGACCCGCCATCCGAAAAGACCTTCCTGCAGCGTTTCTTGTACCTCTTGTTCCAATATTTCCCGAAAGCCCTCGGCTGTCCTAAAGATGTGAATTGGAATAGTCCGAGGCTCTACATCTAGCTGAAACTGTATACCGGAGCCTACTGCCGTTGGCTCGACACGAATCCCAATTGTAGCCAAGAATGGGTTGTCATTCTTCTTTATTATCTCGACTGCCTCACCAGTGCTGATAGGTCGCTCAATGCAGATCGTTGTTGTTTCCAAAAACTCGACGTCGATGCCGAAGTCGTTTGCTAGCGTCTGCTGGATAACCTCTTTTTGCACCTCGCCATATAGAGACACGTAGAGTTCTTGTAGATTGTCATCCTGTCGCAGATTGATAAGCGGATCTTGCTCCGAGAGTTGCATAAGCGCAGCATGAAGCACGCTCTTTTCGTCGGACGCAATAGGCACAATAGGCGTCTCTAAAGTTGGGGGCGCGAATTGATGGCCTTCTGCGGTCGAGCGTTGCACGCCGATAGCGTCGCCAACCCGAGCATTGGAAAGCCCCCAAAGCTTCGCGATGTGACCTGCATCTATCGAAGGTCTCTGCACGTCTATGCCATGCTCAAATACCCTAATTGTGTTTACTTTCTGTTCCTCGTCTCCGCGGAGACGGATTCTATCTCGCGCCCGAATCGATCCTGAGAACATACGAACGTAGGCAATTTTTTCACCAGACGCCCCGCGCTCCACCTTGAACACTGTTCCGGACATTGGCGCATCCACTTCATGTTCAAAAGAGGGAAGCAGTTCTGTTAACCCTGTAATCAAGGCGTTGGTGCCAACCCCAGTAAATGCCGAACCAAAGAAGACTGGATGAACTAACGATCTATTCACTTGACTTGCGAACTCTTCATATACCCTGGAATATGGGAGTGATGCTTCGTCATTGACGTATGCTTCAAGGATTTCGTCATCATTGTTGGCGAGCAGTTCGATAAGACCGGATGTAAATGCGGCGTCTATATTATCGAAAGGGGTGAAGTCGGCGTCGCGCGTACCGGAATCAAGAATCGACCCCATGGCGATGATTTGCGAGGTAAGCTTCTCGAAAATGTCCTTCAAGACACCTTGGTATCGTGCGCCCCCACGATCGATTTTGTTCACGAAAATGAGTGTTGGGATACATAGACGTTGCAATGCCCGCATTAAAATGCGTGTCTGCGACTGCACGCCTTCGACGGCGGATATTACCAGCACGGCACCGTCGAGTACGCTGAGCACTCGCTCAACCTCAGCAATGAAGTCTGGGTGACCGGGCGTATCGATCAGGTTGATCGTGATGTCATCGACAACAAACGAAACTACGGCGGATTTGATTGTAATGCCGCGTTGTCGTTCCAGTGCCAAGGAGTCGGTCTGAGTTGTGCCAGCGTCTACACTGCCGATCTCGTCAATAACACCGGCTGAATGCAGCAGCCGCTCGGTGAGGGTCGTCTTGCCGGCATCTACATGCGCCAAAATGCCCAAGTTCAATGTGCGCACTAAACGTCATTTCCTGTGAACAGGTGCAATTTCCGGTGTAGATTGCGGTTGATGATCTCCTGTATCATCTTGAGATGTTCGACCTTGCTTGACACGAAAAGTTACCTCTATTCTTGTGCTTACCATCTAGATCCATCCAAGACGTCTGCGATACTTGTGCATTGCCCTAACCTGTAAATTGTGGGGAACCCGTTCTAATGCAGGTCAATACCAGCCAGATGAGATTGCCTTATGGCCAGCAGTCAGTTTGAATCTGCGAACGAACGAATCAATTCAATTCAATTACCGGATAGGCCACGGCTCTAACTATCATGACTAGCAGCATCCACAATATGAACAGCCATACCATAGGTATCAGGAGAATAAGCGGTTGGCTTTGTAAGGCCAAGTTCAAGTTGTTCCATATGGCTGCTGTTCTTCCCGTAGGCTGCACAAATAAAAACCACGAAGAAAACGAGTCGCGCATTGTCATTGCCTATTAAGCGAGATTCAGATGATGGAACTATATGCCTAATTACGAAATGAATGTCACCGATGCCAAGATGAGCCATTATTGGCGGTGAGAAATCTTAATACTCACTTCCCTCTTGATGAGGGTACTGTGGTAGCCGTGGATTGTGCCAGTTTTGAAGTATTCGCAGGTCAGGCCCTCAGTATTGTGGTGGAGAGCGGATGCGGCAAAAGCCAACTAACATAGTGGCCAGGTTCAACCTCTTCAAGGCTGGGAGTTTCCTCCCTCGGACGGCTTTCTGGGAAAATAAAGTTGCGGGAATTCATCTATATATGTGACCTCTATGCTGCTATCCCGAGCATACCTCCCTGTATTTATTATTCACCTGCGCCTCAATAAAACAAATTGGAGCAAATTCCCGAGGTCAAAGTCCCCCAAGCTACGACAATTAGTCTCTTCTCATGATGCTCAGGCCCGCAATCAATCTATAGGTACCATTGCCCTAGGCCATCCGCTGGTCACGACAGTCCTATACTCCTGGCCGGACACGTCTTCTGCAAGAAGCACGTTACCTGCCTCCAGTGTTCGTGACGAACCGTCTCCGACACTTATCGTCATGAACGACTCTTCCAGCATGATGACCCGCTGTCGACGTGGAGAATTATGCCACCGATCTAGGTTGTCTGGAATGTTATTCCTAAATTTCAACTCTGACGCCAGTTGCGCTTCCTGAAAGGCATTCGGACCGCTGTCCATATCATCTCCTCGAGACGAGTTTGGCCGTCGTCACCGATGTACATACGTAAGAACATCGTGAACCTCAATGTAGGGTAGATCTAAACTGACTTTACTAATCGACTCGTCCAGCGATAGGAGGAAGGGGGCCGCCCGACGGGATGAACTTACCAAAACCAGGATTCTGCTCCAACTTGTCGTTATTCAACAGGACGTTACCTCGGAGTATAGTCATCCAAGGCTTTCCCAAGACATTCCAGTTCTCGTAAGGAGTATAGCCCGTAGTGCTCTGGTGGTACGCGGCATGAATTATTGCTTCCGCATCAGGGTCTATGATGAGCAGATCAGCATCCGAACCAGGCTGTATTACACCTTTGCGAGGATAAAGGCCGAAGATCCGCGCTGGATTTTCAGCCATCATACGTGCCATCCACCAAATAGGCAGCCCGCGCTTCTTCACGCCCTCGGAGAAAACCAAAGGTACGATAGTCTCGATGGAAGGTGCACCGAAGGGGATGGGGTCACCATTTGGCGCACGGAATACATTGTCCCATCCGAGTTCCTTCATGGCTGTATTCCCGGGGGCGTGATCGCTACCGATAGTTGATATATAACCGTTGGCCGTTCCCTCCCACAGCGCGTTCTGGTTCACCCCATCTGCGGGACGCAGAGGCGGACCTATCTTTGCGAAGGGCCCCAGACTCTCCAATGCTGTCTCGTCCAGCAGCAGGTATTGTGGACAGGTTTCAGTCCATACGCGCTGCCCTTGTCGTTGGGCGTCCTTTATTCGTTCCAGTCCAAGCTGCGTCGTGAGATGGACAATATACGTGGGGCAGTTGGTCATGGCTCCCATCAGAATGCCGCGATTAATGGCCTCGGCTTCAGCCCATGGGGGACACGTCCCAGGGAAATCCGTAGGTTTTGTACGACCTTCGGCCAATGCCTTGTTCATCAAGTATTCGATGACGTCGCCATTCTCAGCATGAAGCTGAACCACGCCGCCGTTAGCGCCGACTATGTCCATGACTCTAGCTATGAACGAATCAGTCACCCTATGGTCGTACGTCATGAACATTTTGAAGGAGGTCACACCCATACTCATGGCCTCGGCTACGCTGTCAATGATGTAGGGCGTGTTGCTCAGAATGTAATGAAAGCCGTAGTCCACCAGCGCTTCAGTCTCGGCTTCTCCCCGCCAACGCTTGATGGCCTTAGGAAGCGATTCCTCATTCGCTGCATCGTATTCTCCGAAAGGGATGATTGTGGTCAGCCCGGCCAACGCAGCCGCCCGGGTGACTACCGTCCAGTCGTCTCCGGGGCTAGGGCGAACGTGAACGTGGCAATCGATCGCACCAGGCAGCACGTACTTTCCGGTTGCATTTATGTAAGTATCTGCTTTAGGCATCATTTCGTGTGGCCCAACAGCGACAATGCGTTCACCTTTGATGGCTATGCTCGCTTCGTAAGCCTGTGTGGAGAAGGCGACTGTGCCCCCGTGCACTACGGTATCAACGGTGGGGATCGTCATGATTAATCCTTTCATGGAGGTTCGCTCATTCGATGGCTTGATCATCAAAATGCTAACGATGCTCCGCATCTCCGAGCAGATTATTCGATAGAGTTGGTCCGAGCCTTTTCCACTCAACTCATGACAGGTGGGGTGGAATTGAAGCCCAACACCTGCTCGCACCAGTGAGCAGACGCCAAGAGCCTTTCTTCACCAAAGTGTGCTGATGCCAACTGCGTTCCAAGTGGTAGGCCGCTTGCGCTGATGCCCGACGGAATAGTGATGGTTGGGAATCCGCCAGCCGTCCAAGGCGCCTGGAACATGGCATTACCGGTTGTGTTTAGGTCTTTGGGAGCGGGCGTTGGCGTCGACGGTGTAAGAAACACGTCAAATTTCTTGATCGCCTCTGCCATATCCTGACGGAATCGCCGTCTGGTGTTCTCGGCCTGTATGTAGCTGATCGCCGAAGCAGACATGCCTCTTTCAATTCCCGAGCGTATAACTGGAGAGTAGTCGTCTGGACGGACAGCAAAATTGTCGGCGTGTATCTCGGCAGACTCAGCTGGGCCTATGATTCCACGTGCATCCATAAGCGCATCGAAGCTGGTCAGCACATTTACTTCTTCTACCGAAGCGCCGGATCTGCTGAGCCGTTTTACGACATCCATCGTATGGCTCCAGACCTCATCGTCAGCCCTTTCCTCGAAGTATTGCCTTAATACACCGATTCGGGGTGGCTCATGCTGAGCGCCTATCGAAAGGTAGTAATCCGTATCAGGGTGATTTGCCGAGTAGAGGTCGTTCTCGTCATATCCCGCCAGGGCGTTCAGCATAAGAGCTGCGTCCTCCACAGACCGTGTCAAGGCGCCTACCGTATCCAAAGACCAGGACAGTGGATAAACACCGTACTTGCTGATGAGACCGAAGGTCGGCTTCAGGCCAACGACGCCATTGTAAGAGGCAGGTCTCAGCACAGATCCGCCTGTCTGTGTGCCGAGGGAAGCGGGGAACATCCTTGCTGCTGTGCCAGCCGCGGATCCGCTGCTAGAACCGCCGGGCGTGTGCTCAATATTCCAGGGGTTCCGAGTAGGCGAAGGGTCACCGCTGGCGAACTGGGTAGTCACCGTTTTGCCCATTATTATGGCTCCAGCTCTCTTGAGACGAGAGATCACTGTGGCATCATAATCCGGCACGAAGTCGGCATAGATTGGCGAGCAGCAGGTCGTTTTGACACCTTTTGTGTAGATGATGTCTTTGATTCCCACAGGTATCCCGTGTAAAGGGCCGATGGGTCCGCTCTGGCCGAGCTCTCTTTCGCTCTTTCTCGCGGCCTCCAGGGCAGTATAAGGATCGAGAGTCACCCATACATTCAGTTTTGGTTCGAGGGCCGCGACTCGTTGCAACAAAGACTCCATTAGTGCGACGGGTGACAACGCGCCCTCATGTATCTGTTTTGCTGCCTGAGATATCGTTAGGTCGAAAGGTTCAGTCATGGTGGATTCCTTTTGATACATATTCTGAGAGTTGCGGTTAAACTGGGGATTTGAAGTGGATTCAGGCCTGGTACACAGTCTTGCCGGTTCCGTTGATGACTTTCTCGCCTTGCAGGTTACGGATCTTGATGCTGAAGCCTTCAAGCGAGTTGACTTTCTTTTCAATGGTACTTATTCGAGACATTATCTACTCCTCCCGCGGTTTTATTCCAGATTGATCGAACTTTGATACCCAGAGATGCCTTACACACGGCAAGGGATGAGTAAACCGATTTTTCCCAGATGGAACTTAATTCCATTAAAGACGCATGTCATCTGTCTGAAACGACTTCGTGGTGGATCACATGGATCGCATTGAGTTAGAGTGCCGGGCATGAGGATCGCCTGCAGCAAATACCGAATCCTCATGGTGGAGACGGGGAGAGTCGAACTCTCGCGCACAACCAACATTGAATTAATATTGGCCGCTTAGAAATTTGGTCTCCAAATATATATAAGTCTATTTCTGTTGCAGAACGTTTCCTGAGAGCTCTGTTATCTTGTCAATCTTCACCAGTACCGCCACGCCGTTGCGCTGCGGGTCTCTGTCCAATTCGGGCTGGGGCGTGATGCTCATTACTTTCTCCCAGACCTCTCCTGACTCGTATGTTAATGTGGTGCCAT
Source organism: uncultured Chloroflexota bacterium (assembly GCA_913046025.1). The sequence continues at coordinate 1,115 of CAJWRP010000012.1, read as the reverse complement.
GAAAACGCCAGTTTATGCGCTTCTCAGGGTTCCGATAGAAAACGACAACATTGGGATTTTCAGAGATGTTTTCCATGGATGAACGCGATGAGCGTTCCCACCAGGACATAGTCTGCTCGTCATAGACCGCTATGCTGCCCTTCAAACTGATTTGTGGAATACTGTTCATTGACGAGGTCCCCACTGAAGTCACTAGACCGTCAGCAAGGGCACCGTTGATCAAGTCTCGCATTTCCCCAGTTATGCTGATCGACAATTCTGTCCTCCATTTCCCTAATGTGCCGCACTATGGTCACGCATCAATTGGGCCAACTTTATACTTACATCGAAATGCATAGAATCTGCAATTTATCGGGTGCCAGGCTGACTGTATAGCACGGATAGTGATGCCGCAGCAACTGTTGCCGTCAGCGGGATATTCCGCATCTTATTTCTCAGCCCCAGTCCCATATCCCCAGGGAAATTAATAACGAAACCAATGGGGACAGTTTCGACGCTTGAGAATAAGATGCTCATGACTAACCTATCCCATATCGCCGTTCGTTGCCGTTGACTACTTAAATATCCCCACTGCTCTCCGTTCGTCTGCCTGCCACGGGAGCTTGGCCTCACAACAACGAAAATCCATTCGAAAAAAAGCTTGCCACATTATCGGCTGCGTTTTGCAAAAGATCTCTGGAAAACATGAATCTAGATTACACGCACTTCGTAGCCCGCGTACTTCTGCTGGTACAGGTCCGTGTCTATTGCCAGCCCCAGGCCTAGGCCGGATGGAACCGAGTAAACACCATCAGCGAACGATACGTCGTCGGGAGCGTACACGTTGGGAAGGTAACGCTCGTCCTCCAGCATCAAAAAGGTCGGAGAGGCCGCGCCGAACACCAGAGCGGCCCTGGTCCCGAAGTTGGCATTGCCGAAGTTGCGAGGCTGCGCTCTCACGCCCGTTGGCTTCAGCCATTCCTCCAGTCTCTGCCAGCGGGAGAATCCTGCGACCACGATATCAGGCTGGTAGCCGTCGATCAGGCCTGCATTCACCAGATCGCGAAATACCGGACTTGGCGGGTCGGTGTCCACCTCACCGCAAACTAGCAACGCGTTGGAACCGAGCCGGGCCC
>CAJWRP010000011.1 GCA_913046025.1 uncultured Chloroflexota bacterium | reverse complement strand
CTGACCCTCCCGCAGGCCCCACTCGCCCCATCCAAACCTGGACACTATCTCTAATTTGAACCACTGGTGATGGCGCTCTGCATAATCGTCGTCCCCAGTTACATCCGCTAGAATGGCCAGGGCTAGCTGCGCAGGCCCCCCCATACCGTAACCCCACTCCAGTTTTGTGGAATGCTCCTTCAGGTCCAGCCGGGAAGGTAGCGGCCAACAGTTTTCGCCGTCCGTAACCTCCACAATGACGCGTTGACCATCGCTGTCTTGTCCACGCTTACCGGTGTAGAGTTTGTCAGACATGGGAACTCCGCTTGTTATTGACCAGACGACCGTATCTTAAATGATTTGCTCTTACTACTCAAAAGGGTTGAACAAAATATAAGAAAAAACAAATATTAACACCTTCGTAAGCAAGAACTATTCTTCATGCTTACAGTAACTTATTGGCTCATCCTAAGAAAAAGTAATCACTGTGAGGTGAGGTTTATGCCGCTCATAGAGCATATTATGGCCGACGACCCCAGGCTTCCGCCGTTGGAAAGACAGGTAGTGGAAGTAATGGAACAGCATCCCAATTACCTGTTCCGAAAGGACAAGATGGCTGATCTTCAGGAATTAAGGGCTTGGATGCAAGCTCCGCACACGCCTGAGCCGCCCCTGTCCCTGGTAGACGAAAAGGTCCAGCCCATATCCATTCTGGAGCACACGCTGGTCTCTCTTCACCACAAAAGAGTAATCGGTTGTCTGAATATCAATGATTACCAGTGCTACGGCAGCCATGAGGCCATTCAAAAGGCCAAGAATTCACTCAAGGCAAAGGGCACGGAAGTAGTAGAGCTGCTTGTCTTAGACGACAAGCCAGAATCCGACGGTCTGCATCTAGCCGTATAGCTTATTTGGATTGCTGGCGCTCGTGAGCCTGTTGGCTTTATGCCAGACGCCAACGAGACAAGCAACACGCAGAAAAGCCTTTCTTTAAATGTAGAGAGGCTTTTTTCGTCCTGTAAGGTATTCTGGGGGACTTAGTCTTGCCAATGTTTAGGCACGATGGCCTTCTCGTATCCGAATTCCCTGGCTATCCAGTCCTCAACGAACATCCCGTCTCTGTAGCTGGAACTCTCTGAGTCGTGCACAGTCACGCTCCCCTGAATGGCTTCGGAAACTGACTTAAGCGCACTGCCGTCCATGAGTCCACCGGTGGCATCCGCCATAAGCAAGGTCGTTGCCCCTACCTTGGGCGCAAAACCTCGCAAGTCCATATAGGCCAGCGACTCTACTACAGCGCTGCGCCTATCTGGAAACGACCCCATGTAGTCATTGATCTCCTCTAGCGGATACGCGCCAGTTTTCGTTGCCAGGTTCATGCTGTCGAAGAAGAGCGCCGGTGTGCACACGACGTGGCTCACTCCCCAATGAAGTCCAGCGGCCATCAGCGCAACGTCGTTGCCTATGGAGACCACACGGCTGCGGTCCAACTCGGGGCGCAGCTGCAGGTACTCCTGGCCTCGTACAGCGTCGGCTAAAAACCCTCGCAAAATGTAACTCGAGGAATCATTAATGCCTTCGGTGAGCATGCCTGGAAACATGGCCGAGAAGGGCTGGTCTGAATTTCGCTGTCCTCTGCCCGCCAGCGAAAAGGTGATGAACCGGCTACGAAGCTTATTAGAGGAGCCCTGAGGAATCAGTTCCAATACGCTCTGGTACTTGGGAGCGTAGTAAATGGCGGGGAACGGCCCGTCGCCAGTGGGTATGCTCAGGTAGCCGTACAGCCTGTACGGGCCGACGCTGGTCAGCCTGACTGAATATGTAGTTGCAAACGCCGTGCTGCGGATAGGGAGCGGATCCACTTCCGGCGCGGCAGGAATTAGTTCCAGCTCATCCAGAGTGCTCTGCCAATAGGCGTCAAAATCGGCGGGGTGGCCATCCCACATATGCGTATCCTCTTATCTGTTACAGCTGTTTACGGCTTAAGATGTTCAGCGAAAAAGTCTGTAATTACGGCGGTGTGCTTGTAGCGCCCAGCCTCGTGACCATGGCCCTCGTACGCGTAAAGTTTCTTGTCGTCGCTGCCGATGGTGTTGTAGAGAGCGTAACCAGTCTCAGGTGGGACGACATTATCCTGCAGGCCAATGTTCACGATGATAGGACAGCTTATCTTGTCAGCGAAGCTTATGCCGTCGAAGTAAGCCAGGGTGCTCTCCACCTTGGCCCTCTGCTCAGGGTGCATACGCAGGTAGTCGTTAATCTCCTCGTAGGGGTAGCTATCCTCCAATTCTATGGCGTCCGTGTAGCCGCAGAGGTAGGGCGCGCCCGCAGAGGCAACGGCAACCTCCTGTCGCATGGCAGTTGTAGTTATGGTTAAGCCGCCACCCTGGCTGCTGCCTGCTACACCAATCCTATTGCCGTCCACTTCATCTCGACTCAGAAGGTAATCTACTGCCCTCCACGCATCCACATAGAAGCCCCTATAGGTGTATGAGTTACGATCTATAATATTGTGGGTAAGCAGATTAGGGTAACCAGGATTAAACTGGCTGTTGCTTCGCAGCTTACCCCTGGGAGCTGCTGAAATGGCTGCGTATCCTCGTCTGGCCCAGTCCTTAGGAATCGGCGGATCGCTCTGGTATCCAGGCAAAAAAAGCACCGCCGGTAATCTGCCCGTCCGGTTCTTTGGTAGGCAGTACCAAGCGGCAACCCTTACGCCATCCAGGCTGTCATAGAACACCTGGAATGTCTCTATATCATCGGAGGTTCTGAGAGGGTCGGCTACCGTAACCGCGTTCAAAGGAATCTGAGCCACTTGCGACAGAACTTCATTCCAGTACTGGTCAAAATCGTCCGGTTTCTCGACTTTGCAGCGGTAGTCTTCGGGGATCGATTTCGTCATATGCCTTGCCTAAGATTACAGAGTTTGGTGACGCCAGAAGGTATCGTCTAGTTGGGCGTTGGCATAGTAGCACAGTTGATGTAAGTGGAAGCTAATAGGTCCTAGGAGAAGGGGAATTAATCGCCCAGGATGTCCTGGATCTGGTCAATTAGTCTGTGTACAGTGCCGGCGTCTCCAGGAGATCCGGCGTTGGTGACGTAGGTCTTCAGGTCTATTAGCGCCTCTTCGTTGTTGCCTAGCCTATAGTTGACCACTCCGCGGTCCCTGAGTTCATCGGGCGCATTCGGCTGAATTGAAAGCAACTTGTCGATAGTAGACAGCACTCGCTCATAGTCGCGGCGCTGAAGGTAGATAGCTTTAAGATTGCGCAGCATCCGTGCAACGAATTCGCGGCTGCTGATGGGGTCCAAGTAGCGCTCATCCCAGGCCAGTCTTTTGTGAGTCAACTGAGTGAATTTGGCTTCACATTCCGCTGTGGTCAAGAGGATGCCATTCTGATACGGATCTATGAACATGTCATCCACTTGGGCGTGCCTAACAAGGAAATGCCCAGGCATTCCTACGCCTTGAAGCGGAATCCCCAAACTGCGGCCTACCTCGATATACAGAAGAGAAAGAGTGATGGGTATGCCGAGACGGCGCTCTAGCACGTCGTTTAGGAAGCTGTTCTTGGCATCGTAATAGTTATCGTAGTTTCCGCGAAAGCCTAGTTCGTCAAATAGGTATTCACTGAGGGTATTCAAGTGGTAAAGAGGGCTGGGGTCGTCGTAGATGCGGTGAGCAATGCCATCTGCAAGCAGACCAATTCTATAGAGCTCTCGCTCAACGTTCAGGTCGTGGTACTCGGTGGCCGCAATGAGAAGCGCAGTGCGAGCGAGGTCAATCTCCTCGTCAGAAGACCTCACTATGCTGTCGAACTGATGCCATATGTCGGGCAGGTGCATTAGACTAACTCAAATGGAAGAGATTCTATCAAGTGTCCTGTACAGAGAACATATTAACAAAAAAGCCCCGAACTGATTAAGTTCGGGGCTTTTTATTAGGTCGATATTTTAGAAGATCTAGTCAGCTGCTACTGGAGCAGAGTTAATCTTCTCCTGCAGGATCGCCCTCATCTGCTTGACTCTTGTCAGGTCCGGGAAGATATTACCTTCCTCTTTCCTATCGAAGACCTTTTCGCCATCAAGGAACACTTGGAATACACCAGCTACGCCCGGCGTAATCTTAATCGAAACATCTTTGCCACCTTGGGCAAACAACTCATTGGCCGTCCAGGCCGCAGTACCAAGATGCTGTCAAGGTACACAGTAGATGATTTCGGCGTCGACTTTTGCTTCTCCGGCCATGCACATCCTCCTTAAATTTAGGTGCTGCCACAAACGGTGTTTATGACTAATATCTGCCATAAGCAGACACTTATAACACCATATTATGCATTATTCTTGAATCTAACATAGGTTATTGGGTGTGTCAATATCTGCAAACATTGCGTGAAAACCAGGTCATTGGACTGCAGCATATACAAATGCTCCCATTATATTTCCCGCATGTTTATGTCTCTCAGCTGGTATTTAGCAGCCCATGGAATTTACCTTAAATTCAACGAATCGAGCCATTTTTCGAAAAATCAGCTTGGCAAAATCGCCTAAAACCATGTAAAGTGGGTTAGTTATGGCAGAGCAGTTTTACCCATACACAGGCGCGACCAATCCCACTGCTTATGAGCACTGGAACGAGTGCACGGATCCCGGTTACCTACTTGAAAAACTCATGTGGGAAATCGCACCGATCGACGGCAAGATGGTGTTGGACGTAGGAGCTGGATCGGGCTTTCAGACAGTGCGTTACGCCGGCAAGGCCTTTCGCGTATTCGCCGCTGAACCAGACCCTCGAATGCTGAGGCAGATTTACCTGCGACTGGCCAAGAACGATCTTGCAAATGTAAGCGTAATGGCGGCCTCCGCCGAAGAGATCACCCTGCCCAGCGACTCCATAGACGTGGCCTACGCTCGTTTCGCATACTTTTATGGAACCGTCGAGAGCTTACCCGGACTGCGGGAGATTCAACGCATCTTGAAACCCGGCGGTCACTTCTTCGTAATTGACACTAATCCAGACCAGGGCCAGTTTGGGAAGCTTGCTCGCCAAATATATCCGGATATCTACACTCCCACATACGTCGAAGAGAGAGCTGACTTTTATAAGGGGCACGGGTTCGAGCGCTTCGAAGTGGATACGGTGATACGCGCCCCGGACAGAGATACCCTTCGAGAAATACTAAAGCTGGATTTCGCTGAGAATTATGAGGAAGTCTTATCGGCCGTAGAGGGAAACGAGATCTCCTACAGCCTGTCTGTGTACCACTTCAAGGAGTAGCTGTCTCAGACTCGAAGCTAACTTAGCCCCATGACGGCTGCCTAGACAAACCTTGCGACTGCCATGGATCCAACGGCTACAACGACCAATATCGCGTTGAGGTAGGAGATCAGCCCTACCCTAGCGGCCAGGCTATCGTTATCGCCGGAAATGTTTGTCCGCTCGCTGGAGCCAGACATTTCGCGATACAGCCGCCGCAGCGTAGACGTTATCGCGCCACTTGTACCCATAGCCAAGATAGATAGCACAAGTCCAATTCCAATTGACCAGCCCCAAGCGCTATTGAAGAGCAGCGAAAAACCAACTGTTCTCCATATCAGCGCCAGCCCGAACAATATCGTCAAAACGCCCGACACGTTCATTACGGTTGCAGCGCCGCCAGTTATATCACCATCCGACGTCAACGACGACAAGGTACCGGCGGATTTCAGACGCGGCCCTATTACCAGGGCCATCAGAACCGCAGTTCCTACCCAAACCGCACCTGGAATAATGTGCAAAAGTCTAATTACGATGATTTCGGCGTCCATGACTGCCTCCTATTTAAGGTTTAAGGGCCCATTACTTCATTGGCGATTTCGTACTTCTCTAGTGATGGCGGGCCAGTAAACGCATTGGCCATATCCGTCCTGTTTGAGTGACTTTGCTTGAATAGTTCCGAGCTCATATATGCCTTGTAATCTTTCTCCGAATCCCAGGACACATAGACCACATAGGGATCTCAGTCCTTCAAAGGACGCAACAGCCTGAAGCCTTGAAATCCTTTGAGTTCAGTAAGACCAGGCGCATTCTTCGCAAAGCTTTCCTCGATTCGCTGTACAAACTAGGGCTTCACGGGTATGCGGTTAATTACAACGATCAATGCGTTCTGCTCCTCAGGAAATTATGTACCTCGCCACTTCTGCACAGACCTAAATGGGAGCACAAACTTTCTGGCATGTCGTCAGATATAAGGTCTTAATTTAAACTGAAGCGCGAAATGGTGGTGACTGAGCAAGCAATTGAATGCACCGGTTATAAAACAAGCCTGCCTTTGCGGGCGCTCATTTAATCGAGTTACGCACACTAATAATCGATTTGCCCTATTCCAAAAAACATCTAAAAATCTAGTTGGCTAGGTCCATTCCCATGTCCACAATGGTTGTACCCTGCTCCAGAGCCCGCTCCATGCTCTCCCGGTATTTCTGCCAGACCTCTTCGCGCTCCTCTTTAGTAGAAGCCTCCGCGAGACCTTCCTTGTACTCTTCTACGATATGATCTTCTGTCCTGCCGACTGGCATCTGAAAGAATTCGGCTCCAAACACAGGAAGCTTGCCCGGACGGAAATAACCCTTGCCCGGAAGTTCGTAGGCCTCAAGATTTGAAGTGCCTTTGCCTAGAATTTCCCCGGTCTCGATGTAGTGCTCCATGGTTGGCTTAAGACCGTACTTTTGTATCGGACAGACCTTCATGCAGACACCGCAGCCAGAGTAGCGCGCCATGACTGGCCGGCACCGCTTGTATATAAGCTTGGCCTTTTCTACTCCGCGGAACCAGAGACGCTGACCTTGAATGGCTCGGCCGGGACAGCGCATGAAACAGACCTGGCAAACCTCGCAGAACTTGTGAATGCCGTAGTCCACAGGCTTGTCGTGTCGGACCTTGGCATTGGTGAGAATTATCTGCAATCGCGCGCGGGACCCAAAGTGAGGCGAAAGGAGCTGTCCGTTAACACCCAGTTGCCCTAGGCCAGACTCGACAAACATGGGAATCATGGGACCGAAATGCCATGTGGGGCCGGAAACCTGGGCGCTGTAACCAAGGAAATTTATGTGGGCTACCAGTTTTTCTGCCAGTTCGGCCTGGCGCTTGTATGCTTCGCCCTGGGCCTCTTCTGCTTCGAGGCTTGGCAAGGTTTGCGTTCCTACATAGTCCTGCTCCAACGCAAGACATATCGCATGAGGGAGGTCAGCGCGCACATCCTTGCGCCGGACCTGATAGAGGTAGCGCCGATCAAATCGAGTGAAGCCAACCTCGCCATAGCCCAACTCGTAGGCCTTCTGGCGGAGGGAATCGGTCACGTCTTCTCCCGTGGGCTCCCCTGTAGGCTCCAGGTCACCTGAGTGGCGCACCCAGTCTATGGCAGGTTCCATCTCTTTCTGGAATTTCTCGTAAAGCTTGGTCGTCTCGGGCGAAAACTCATCGCGTACGGTTCCTGCCCACTCCGCTGACGCACTCTCCGCAATGGCAAAGCTCTCAAGGGGATATTCGCGATTGTAAAAGGTGATTTCGTCTTCTCGACGCATTGAGGCGGGGTCTTTTTCCAGGTCCTTCGCCACAGGAATTTCGATTGACTCGTCGCCGTTGGTGCGTCCTCTTCGATTTACGTTATGCCCTAACAACCGTCTTGCCATATGCCTGTCACGTCCTATGCTTTATAGCCTTAAATGCTACGGAGATGATACATCACGTTCTTGTATGTTGTCAGGCGAGGGCAGGTCTTTCAGTCGAAGTGCTGGTGACAGCAACAAGAATCCCACGCCAGCAAGTCCGACAGTGGCACCCAATACCATCGCCGCCCGTATGCCTATGACTCCGGCTAGCGCGCCGCCAATCATGGCTCCCAACAAAAGTCCTATCATCTCCGCAGAACGCAATATGGCGTTCACACGACCCAGTGCAACAGGCAGAGTAATGGCCTGCCGAAGGCTAATCTGGTTGATGAGGTACATAGTCATGAAGCCATCTCCAAGCTGGTTTCCCATAAGGAACAGCGCAGCGACAGACAGCGGGCCTCGGGCCATAGGCACCAGATACATGCTTATGGCAAACAGCAAGGATCCTCCAATCATTACAGGGCCAATGCCGAAGCGTCGGCTGATTCGCCCCACGAACAGCGAACCAAAAAGCGAGCTAAGACCACCCACTGCGAATATGGTACCAAGTAGACCGGGTTGCATACCCAACTCCTGAGTGCCGAAGATGAGTATGGTTGCACTGTAGACTCCAAAAGCAACCCCTTCGCAAACAGTGGCCAGAGCGAAGGCACGAAGAATGAGGTCTCTCCACACCAGAACTAGGCCTTCAGTAAGCTGGCCGGCAGCACCAGATTCGCCATCAGCTCCTTGAGGTGACTCTTCTGAGGTTCTAATCCATGCCAATGATATTGCCGATGCCAGAAAGGTCAGTGCATCAGCCAAGGCCAGACCAATGGCGCTGAATATCTGGGCGACCCAGCCACCGACACTAAACCCGGTGGCCTCAACGAAGGCCTCGCTTCCTGTGAGCTTGCTATTGGCCTCCAGCAGGACGTCGCGGGAAACCAAGGTGGGCAGGTATGAGCGGTAGGCTACGTCGAATATGGCCGTGAGAATGCTCTCGAAGAAGGCGACGGCATACACCTGTTCCATCCGAAGCTCGCCCAAGACATACGTGATGGGAATGGACGCAAATAGCGCGGCCCTACCCAGGTCGGTGGCGATCATGATGGGCCGTTTTCTGTGCCTGTCCACCCACGGGCCTGCCAGGAAGCCGGCCACAGCGCCAGGAGCCCTGCGCAAAGCAACAAGAGTTCCCATCTGCAGTGGTGAGGCCCCAAGGACCAGCACAGCCGTGAACTGCAACCCTCCCATCAGGGTGCCGAACTCGGAAATAATACGGGCGGCCCACAGCTTCAGGAAGTCAGAGTCACGCCAGAGGCCAGTTAATCGGATGGACAATTTTATTCGATCTTGTAATGCGTTAGATGTCGTTCCCTAATCAGGTTTCTACCCCCCCACGCAGAAGTCATCATATACCATCGCAAATAGAAATCTTCGTCGTCGAACAGAGACCTGAATGCCAATTAATCCTGCTCGGAAATTAGGCCAGTAGCGATTGCGGGAACCTGCAACTGCTCCATGGTGAAGGAAAATACTCTTGATTCTGTCGTTTCGCCCCGCGAGGTGAAGGCACAGCCAACGGACTTTACATTCGTAAAACTTAAGAAATCAGTTTGCTAAACAAGGTACTTCCGGAGTACGGATCCATACTCATTTGAAATTGAAATTCTCTTATCGACCTCGTGCCGGACTGGAATAACTCGACTTTAGACGCCCTGTGCGGAAATCGGTTCCTCGCTTAGTATCCACTAGTATCCATGCGCCCGTCTTGAGGGCTCGCACTATTTTTGCAAGCACTGAATCTCTTTCAGGAATGTGGGACAGAGTAAACCGGGTATGCAGGAGATCGTACACCGCCTCTAGTAGTTCTTCCGTGATGAGGATTTGATCTCGTACTTCTCGATTTTTTGTACCGCAGCGCTCCAACAAACCGGGTGTTCAAATCGATCGCAGTGACTTTTCCATCGCGACCGACCTGTTTGCAAAGCCACTAAGTTATAGAGCCGCCTCCAAGCAATTCCAAGCGCCGGACACGCCTATCTCCGAAAGGGCGTGGATTGTGCCCGGATTCAAGTTGTGTTCATGGGCGTCGAAACGCTCTCCCATGAATCCAAGCATTGTCTAACATGTAGCTTGATTCAGTCATCGGAATTTCCCCAATCCAGAATTATTAATGCACTATATTATCAACATTCAATTACTGTCTACTTTGGGCACTTTCTCCCTGCTCTTACACATGTGATACCTGTAATCAAGCCACTTGCGTCAATTACGGTGGCATTGCGATTTTGAGCCCGATCACCAGTTCATCCCTCATCCAACTTCCCTTTGTCTCCCAGGATGCCGCGAAGGATCATTTGGGCCACCTGTTTGTCCAGATGCTCGTTGTTGTTGCCGCACTTGGGCGACTGGATGCAGCTAGGGCAGCCCGCCTCACAAGGGCATTCGGAGATTACGTCCAGCGTTGCCTGCCAGAGCTCCTCGATTATCTCGTAACCGTGCTCGGTGATACCAACTCCGCCAGGATGGCCATCATGAATGAAGACCTGGGGCCTGCCGGTGTCTTGATGCAGTGGAGTGGATATGCCGCCGATGTCATTGCGATCACACATGGCGAACAACGGCAGAACACCGATGGCCGCGTGCTCCACAGCGTGCAGACCGCCCATCAGATCCAACCTGTTGCGATGGATGTAGTCGAGGGTATCGCCTGGAACGTCAAACCAAATAGCTATGGTATCGTAGCTCTGCGGCGGCAGATCGACATGCTCCTCGCTCAATACCTCTTCGCTGACGTTGGCCTTTCGCCGAAACCCGACAACGGTGGTAGAGACATTAACGTCCCCGAGGTAGACGGTAGTACGGAGGGCATTTTTCTGCTTGTAGACCTTCAATACCCGAGTCTCAGTGTAATCGCGGACCTCAGTGTAATACGGCACATCAGTCAGCGCTGCGTAGGCGGTGGCCGACTCCAGGTCCAAGTCTGTTATTAAGTATTGCTCCCCCTGGTGCAGGTAAACGCCGCCGGGGTGTAACTGCATGAACGCGGACATTTCATCAACGGTCTCCAAAATCACGCCACTATCTTTTTCAACCAGCGTGTAGGTGTTGGCAGACGTGGAGCGAATATTAACGTCCTGGGCTGGGTACTGAAGGTCGGCGGTGAGGTGCCAGCGCTTGCCCTGCACGTGCAGGAACCCGTCCTCAACGAGTTCGTCGGCGTACCACAGCAGGTCAGGCCCAAACAGATCTGTGTCTTCCATAATCAGAGGCGCTTCGTAGGCCGCGCATAGCAGGTGCGGTTTCAAGACATAGGGGTTGGACGGCGAAATCCGTGCGCTCTCGTGTGCTTTTTCGAAGAAGGCATCGGGGTGGCGCATCAGGTACTGGTCAAGCGGATTGTCCTGGGCGATGAGCACGCTGAGAGACCGCTCACCTCGGCGTCCACTGCGGCTGGCTTGCTGCCAAGTGCTGGCTATGGTGCCCGGGTAACCCGTCATAAGCGTGGCGTCCAGGTCGCCAATATCGATGCCCAGTTCCATGGCATTGGTAGTGGTCAGACCAAGCAACTTGCCCTCGAACAGGTCCCGTTCTATGGCGCGACGGTCCTCTGGCAGGTAACTGGCCCTATACGGCATGATGCGCTTGGCCAGCGCAGGGTTGGATAGCCGTAGCTGGTCCCGCACATATACATACAAAATCTCTGCCGTACGACGACTGCGAACAAAGGCCAATGTCCGCACCATGCGGCGAATTAGCTCCGCAAATAGTTGCGATGATTCGGTATTCGTACTACGACGCGTGCCTTTCGCCATATCCACCATGGGAGGATTCCAAAAGAGAAAGTCCTTACCACCGTAGGGAGAGCCATCGTCTTCCACTACGGTAAATGGCAGACCAGTAATACGCTGAGCGTGCTCGCCAGGGTTGGAGATGGTGGCGGAACAGAGGATGAACTGAGGATTGCTGCCGAATCTGCGGCACAGGCGACGAAGACGGCGCAGGACATTAGCTACGTGGGAGCCAAAGACTCCTCTGTAGATGTGGGCTTCGTCGATTACAACGTAGCGTAGGTTGCGAAGCGTCTGGTACCAGGAGCGATGATTGGGCAGAATACCCAGGTGCAGCATGTCCGGGTTGGTTATCAGCAGTCTGGCGTTGCGCCGAATATCCGCCCGGTCAGAACTGGGTATGTCACCATCGAAGATGCCCCGTCGCAGGCGACTGCCCTCTGGCACCAGCTTGTCCATGTTTTTGAGCTGATCCTGGGCCAACGCTTTGGTCGGGAAGATGTACATCGCCCTGGCGGAGCGGTCAGCCAGTAGAGCCTCCAGCACAGGCAGGTGGTAGCAAAGGCTCTTGCCGCTTGCAGCGGGAGTAGCCACGATGACGTTTTCACCACGGCGGAGGGCATTGATAGCAGCTGCCTGGTGTCGATAGAGTCCGTACACACCCATCTTATCCAAAGAATCCATCAGTTTGAATGGCAAAGGTATGTCTAGCTCGCCGGGCAGCGGAACTCTGGGAGGAATGCTTTCGTGGTGAACTATCTGCCCCTCGTACCAGGGCATTTTTTGTAGTTCATTTAAAAAGGAGTAAACGTCCATGCTGCTAGTTATCAGTCTCTAGTTATTAGTTGTTAGTGATATTGTAGGTACGGCGATATTTCGGATACTAATAACTAACAACTCAAGACTAAAACCCTGAAATATTCTCCTGATCGATGTCGATGATCTCTAGGTCTTCCCAGCTGGATTCGATGTAGGACAGCACGTTGCTAATGATCTCGTCGGCATGACGGGCGCTGTTGCTGGCGCAGGTAATGCCCAGCGTCGCCATCTGCCAGGACTCGTTGTCGTTTACCTCTGCCACAGAGACGTTAAAATTGTTTTGAATGCGTTGGCTTAGAGACTTGACCACACTTCTCTTGCCTTTGAAGCTGTGGCTCTCAGGGATCCTGAGCTTGATCTTGCAAACCCCTACGTTCACATTTCCAACCTACGAGCACTAAATCAGGCCCTGTTTCTTACTACCAGGGCGACGACGCTCCAATGCTACCACAAGGCGACCGGGCTTTTAGGGTGCGTCAGATTGCGACACGCGCCCCCTGTCGGTGATAACATTGATGCCATCGATTTAAAGCCGAAAGGGTAGCCTTGGAGCAAGGTCAAGCACAAGTGAATTCGACAGCCCATAGTCTTCACGAAGATGTTGAGGAGGTGCTGTTAACCGCAGAGCAGATTCAACGACGAATTGGCGAACTGGGTCAAGAAATTTCGTTGGACTATTCCAGCAGATCGCCCATACTCATCGGCGTTCTTAAAGGAGCCATTCCCTTCCTGGCAGACCTTATGCGTCAGATCACTGCAGATGGCGAGATCGACCTGCTGTCGGTACATCGTCCCAATGGCTACGGCCAGCCGGATATGGAAATTACCAGGGACGTTGAATTGGACATAACGGGGCGGCACGTGATCATTGTCGAGGACATAGTCGACATGGGACGGACGCTGAACAAAATTCTGGAACATCTGCGACTTAGGAACCCGGCCAGCCTGGAGGTATGTGCCCTTCTTAACAAGCCCTCTCGAAGGGTAGTGGAGGTGCCGGTGAAGTACGTGGGCTTCGATATCCCTAACAGGTTCGTCGTAGGGTATGGTTTGGACTATGAAGAGCGCCTACGTAATCTTCCATACATTGGCACCATGAAAAACGAGCCTGAGGCCTAAACAACTGATGGCAACTAGCGCATCGTAGCCTTGTCCAGCAGCGGCCAGTATATCTTCTCAGGCAGCACCCGCGTTCCGAATATGCCTGCTCTGGCATCCGCACCCACGGGATTGCGGAAGGGTGGATTCCTCGATTCGATAATGGAATGAATCACCTTGGCTACCTTAATAGGGTCCTTGCCAAAGCTCTGAAATCTGTCATGGTTCTTGCGATACCCTTCAATTAGCGGGGTGTAAACGGTCTCCTGACCATCAATCCCTTCCGCCAGCACCGTGTTCTGCTGGAAGTTCGTGTTGAAGAGGCCCGGCTCCACCAGCGCCACC